>MWAR01000594.1 GCA_002068715.1 bacterium ADurb.Bin374 | reverse complement strand
CGACCGCAGGATCCTTCTTCTGGAAGCGCACCTGCTCGATTTCTCGGGCGACCTGTATCACCAGACGATCCGCGTTCGTTTCGTGAAACGGCTTCGCGACGAAATCCGGTTCCCTTCGATGGATTCGCTCATTTCCCAGATCAAGGCCGATCTGACATCGGTTCGAACGCTGGTATCCCACAAAGAGCCGCTTTCCGCGCCCCTCTGCTGAAAAGGGCCGTCAAAACTCCGTTTCCCGGAGGTCCGCCAGGTTGGGGCCTACGGCCGCATCGCACACGAGGGGTACACGCAGATCGACGACGGTCTCCATGACGCGGCGCAACCGAGGCCCGATATCCGACAGTTCTCCCGTCGGCACGGAAAAAACAATCTCGTCGTGAATCTGGAGAATCAACCGGGTCTGGAACCCGCCGCAACGAAGCTCGTGATCGGCATCGAGCATGGCTTTCTTGACGAGATCGGCCGCCGTTCCCTGGAGAGGGGTGTTCCGGGCGACGCGCTCGCCGAACGCCCGCATCGTATGGCTCTTCTCGCGAAGCTCCGATAGAGGCCTGACCCGGCCGAACATCGTCGAGACCCGTCCGTCTGCTTTCGCCTTCGCCAGGTTCGCCTCGAAAAACGCCGTGACGCCGGGATAGCCTGAAAAAAAGCCATCGATATATTTTTGCGCTTCCGGTCTCGAAATCCCGAGTTGCGCGGCAAGACCATGAGCGGAAATTCCGTAAATGATGCCGAAGTTCACGGTTTTGCCGATCTTGCGCTCATCCTCTGAAACCTCGCCGACCGCTTTTCCGAAGATGCGGGCGGCCGTCATCGCGTGGATGTCGAGCTTGTTCCGGAACGCGTCGACAAGAGCGGGATCGTCGGAAAAATGCGCCAGAAGGCGCAGTTCGATCTGCGAATAATCGATCGAGAGCAGAACGTCGCCATGGCGGGGCGGAATGAACGCCCGCCTGACCTTTCGCCCCAGCTCCGTCTTCACCGGGATGTTCTGGAGATTCGGATTCGAGCTGGAGAGTCTGCCGGTCGCGGTCACTGTCTGATTGAAGCTGGTATGGATCAGGCCGGTTTTCGGATCCGCCAGGGTGGCAAGCGTGTCGACGTAGGTGTTCTCGAGTTTCGCGAGCTCGCGGTAATCGAGCAGATCGCGGCAGATCGGATGAACCGCCGCCAGTTCCGTCAGTACGTCGCTGTCGGTCGAAAAGCCGGTTTTCGTCTTTTTCGGCGGGGTGAGCCCCAGCTTGGTGAACAGGACCTCCTGCAGCTGTTTTCCCGAGTTCACATTGAACACATAGCCGGCATGGGTATGGATCGACGCCTCGAGTTCCCGCATGCGGTCTCTGAGGTCGGCTGCGAGTTCCTTGAGATACGGCCTGTTGAGGCCGATGCCCGTCGACTCCATATCGAGCAGTAGCGGAAGCAGGGGAAGCTCGAGATCGGCATACAAGCCGCCGAGGGAACTCTCTGCGAGCCTGGCCGTGAACAGGGTGAACAGCTTCATCGTGAGAAGGGCATCCTGGCAGGCATACGAAGCAGCCGTCTCGATCTCGACCTCGGAAAACGGCCGTTTTCCGGCGACATCGGCGTATTCCCGGGTTTCGACCCCGAACAGCTTCTCGGAGAGCTGCTTGAGGCCGTTCGGCATCGTTGGGTCCAGCACGTATGCCGCGAGCATCGTGTCGAAGATCTTCGTCGGCAGCGGAACTTCCGCGGTTTTCAGAAACGCGAGATCGAACTTCAGATTGTGGCCGACGACTCTCCTATCGCGCCATGCATCTGCGAGAAGCCTGTAAACCTGATCGGCAGGAGGCTGAGCGGTGACGCCAAGATAGGAGTGATGCAATGGAATGTAGGCAGAGCGCCGGTCGTTCACGGCGAGGGAAACGCCGACGATCCTGTCCGTCCGTGGATTGAACCCGTCGGTTTCAATATCAAACGCAATATCATGCCCCGCCTCGGCGAGAAACGAGGCTATCGCATCGATATCCGTCAGGAGGAGCCGCTCGCCTTCTAGGGGCTTCAACGGGGTTTGCACCTGCACGGGTGCGGAGGGAGCAGGCTCGTCCGCCTCGACCGCCGGACGGGACGAAGCGGCGCCTTCCCCGAGGCCATTCGCGAGGCTGGTGAATTCCAGCTCTCCGAGCATGTTCACCAGTTCCGGCGAATTCAGTTTCGAGATATCCCATGTATAGGCGGCCTGATCGCCGATTTCGGGAACCGTCCGGCAGATCGTGGCGAGTTCGTAGGAGAGCAGGGCCGATTCTTTTCCCACGGCGAGTTGTTCACGCATGCGCGGGTTGCCGATCTTCTCGAGATTCGCATACACCTGTTCGAGAGAGCCGAACTCGCGGATCAGGTTCATGGCCTTCTTTTCCCCGATACCGTCGACGCCCGGGATGTTGTCCGAACTATCGCCCCACAGAGCCTTCATATCGACGATCCGTTGCGGAGGGAAGCCGTATTCGGACTCGAACGAAGCCGGGCCCATCGTGGCCGTCTCGGTGATGCCTTTCACGCACAGGTCGACGACAACCCGCTGATCGATCAGTTGCAGCAGGTCGCGGTCTCCCGTGACGATCGTCACCTCGGTGTCGCGCTTGAACCGTTCGGCCAGCGTGCCGATCATGTCGTCGGCCTCGTATTCACGGCCGGCGGCGATCCTGATTCCCATAGCCTCAACTATTTTATGTGCGAGAGGCAGCTGATGAAGGAGGTCTTCCGGTGTTGGCCGTCGATGCGCCTTGTATTCGGGATACCGGCGATGCCGGAACGTCTCGCGGGCCACGTCGAAGGCGACGCAGGCGAATTCCGGGCGTCGCTCGCGCAGGAGCTTGAGGAGCATGCGTGTGAAGCCGAACAGCGCTCCCGTCGGCAACCCCGAACGGGTGCGCAGGTTTTTGCCATCGAAGGCGTAAAACGCGCGAAAGACGATGTTGTTTCCATCGATCAGCAGACAGCCGGGCATGTATTTTTCTCCGAAGCGCAGCGGCGCGGCGACAAGTATACCCTACCGGCCCGTTTCACGCCCGGGCGAAGCAGCGCCTCACTCCCAGTCGCCGGTCAGAATGAAGGGGGCCCAATGGAACGGGGACGGATACACCGCCCGCAGTTCCAGCTGGGCGCCGCGAAGGGCCTCGTCCTTTCCGGAACCCGCCATGAGCCGTTTGTAAAACCCTTTCATCAGCTCGGCGCAGGATGCATCGGCGACCGGCCACAGGCTTGAAAGGACCGTCGGAGTGCCCGCATACATGAACGAGCGTGTGAGGCCGACGATTTCATCGCCGCCATAAATTTTCCCCATGGCGGTCTGACAGGCGCTCAGCGTCACCAGCCCGGCGTGCAGTTCGAGCCCTGCAACATCCTTGACCTTCATCGGCTCCGTTCCGAGCATGACAGCCGACTCCATGGGCATCGCCGGATTCAGCAGGCCGTGGGTCGCCAGATGGATGACGTCACGTTCGCCGGCCTTGAGCCCGAACTCTTCGGCATTCATGGAACCGCTCGCGATCACGCATCGTTTTTCGGGAGAAAAGAGCGCGCCAACTGCCTCGACTTCCTGAATCGTGTTCGGAAGTCGTTCGAGATTCTCCACGAGACTCGCCCCGAAGGCGAAGGCAAGCAGCGACTCCAGCTTGTGCCGGTTCTTTTGGCGGCAGAACCGAAAGGCGTTCGCCGATGGGAGATGAACCAGGGAAAACCGCTCCACCAGCGCGCGTCCATTCGGATCTTCGAGCGCGGCGAACGGAAGGAAATGCAACGTTCCATGCAGAACGAGTATCAGCCGTTTTTTTCCTGCGAGGAGCGATTCGAGAGGCGCGACCAGGATGTTATATAGTTCTCGCGATTTTACATGCAACTCCCGCGTATAGGAGCCAACTTCTGCATTGATGAGGTCTCTGAACGCGGACACTTCCTGATTGAGCCTTTGATCAGGCAGAGAGAGCGAAACGACGGTGGGTCTTTTGCACTTCAGTTCATCCGCCCCCATCGCGAATGCCCACACGACATTCCCCGACGGACTTCGGTAGTATTCGATCAGAGCGGTTTCCGAATCGAGCAGGCCCTCGATTTCGTCTAGAGGAACCGCGTTTACCGTTGAAAATGCGGCAAATTCACTCCCGGCAAGGTCGAACAGCCGATCCTCGTCTTTTCTCAACTCGTCCGCCTGCCGGCCGACACTCTGGATAAACTCCAGCCCGCGCCGGTCTGACGGTGCACCAGGCACTCCTCGCAGCTGGCGATCAATCTCGTCCTGGAACTCATCGAACTGCATCCGGCGTTGCTCGAGCTTCTCGAATTCGGGTTTGAGTCGCTCTTGCTCATGCGGTTTCAGAAGCCGCCGTTTGTCGGTGGAGCCAAAAAGATCCACGAAAGCCCTCGCCCGGGCCCGTTCCACGTAAGACAATGCCTCATACGGCCGCCCAAGATCGAGAAGCACCCGCACCATGGCCTCGTAGACACGTGTCCTGGTGGCCATGTAATCCCGTTTCAGGCGCTCGAGCGAAAGCAGGGCGCGGAACTTCTCGACCTGTTCGATCGACTCCGCGAACGCTTCCCTGGCGGCTTCCAACTGCCCGCGAGCCTGACATGCCCGCCCTTTCAGGAACAATGCATCCCACAACTGGCGAGGCTCATCGACAAGCCGGGCAAGCTTTTCCGCCCGCTCAATCCATGGTCCAGCCTCGTCGATCCGTTGTTTCTCCAGCAAGGCATCGGCAAGATAGATACACGCATAACACTCGGCCATCTCCCGGATACCGGTACTCATGCTCGCCGTCAGTCCGACGGCCTCCCGGAAAAGCCCGATCGCCTCGTCGAGGCGGCCGATCTTCTGAAGCGTGGCGCCACGCAGGCTCTGGATCGAGAAACGCACTTCGGCGAATCCGCGGATTCCAACCAGGGCCGAAGCAGACGCGAATTCGGCTAGGGCGTCGGCGTGCTGTTCGAAGCGCTGCAGAACCGTTCCTTTCCCGATGTGGTAATACGCGGGAAACATTTTCGCCGCCCATCCCAGAAAGGCCTGGGGTGAACCGTCATCGGAGGATGAAAAGGCATCGGCGACGTGTTCCAGCCAGTCGCGCAACTTGAGAAACCCTGGCAAACAATAGATCCGGAAAGCGTTTTTCGGATCGTTGATATAGGTATACAAGCTTGCAAGCTGCATGTAGACAGACCAGCAGGTCAACGCTTCGGTGAGATTCGTCGTCTGCTCCAGCAAATCGATGTTCGGAACCGTTCCGGACGCGGGCACAACGCACCACCGGGGATCGATGACAACCTCGGGTTCCTGTTCCCGAAGCAGGCGCTCATACAGCAAACCAGCCGCAATATAATTTCTGCTCAACCATTTGAGATCGGCCAGCTTGAGAACGCACTGGCGCCGGATCAGCGGATTGTCACATGTTTCCGCCATCAGGCCGGCTTCGTTCAGGATCGCCTCTGCCTTGTCGAATTTCTTCTGCTGACAATAAATCGATGACGCATCCAGCTTGGATGTGATCATTGATTCGGACGCCATCCGGGCGGTCGGTTTGAACAGCTCACGCTCTTGTGGCTCAAGCCTTTCATAGATCCGAAGCGTCTCCCTGCTTGTGGACGCGATATCGAGATATGCGCTCAGGGCCCCGTCGAGATTCTTCAGGGACATGGCCGCAATCCCCTCGCCCTGGCGCTTGATCGCCTTGAACTGCATGGCCAGAATCGGATGCGTTCCCTGAGCTGATACGGCCTGGGCGGACAGGGAAAGAAGGATGAAGAAAGCGAAGAAATATCGCATCAACGGCTGATATCGTCGGATCATGAATTTCTCCCCGTTCGCGTGGGTCTGGAAGTGCCTTTTCAATCTATCATGCGCTGTCCGGGACCGCCCGGTTTTTCATGATGTGCCATTGTCCGGATCATTTCACGAGTGGCAAAGTTTCGAAAAACCGGATATAAAGAATGTCATTCGCCTTGCTCTCCGGGGAGGAACTGACATGGCAGCTTTCGGTCGTCGCGTTCTCGGTGATCTGATCCGCGCTTCTCAACTCGAGTGGCTCGTCACGAACGGGCTTGGAGGCTTTGCCGGCTCGACGGTCATCGGATTGAATACCAGGCGTTATCATGGTGTTCTGATCGCCGCCCGGAGGCCGCCAGTCGAGCGGATCGCGTTGGTTTCGCGCATCACCGAGACTCTGTTGATCGACGGCTGCGAGTATCCGCTGTTCACCGCCCGCCCCGGCGGAGGCGCCCATCCGCTCGGACATCTGCACCTCGAGAGGTTCACCACCGAACCCGTTCCGACCTGGACATGGCAGATCGGTGACGTGCTCGTGGTTAAGAGCCTCTTCATGATCCACGGTCAGAACTCGACCGTCGTGGCGTACAAGATCATGAACGGGGGACACGACATCGAGCTGCGCCTGCGTCCGCACTTCCTGTTCAGGGATTTTCACGGGACGACTTACAGGAACGCCGGTTTCCTCGATGACACCCAGGCGGGAGACAGCTCGCTCAAGCTCCAGCCATTTGCAAACGCCCCCACCGTCCATATGGCGTGGGATCGCGGCAGTTTCGTCCGGGACTCCCGATGGGAAACGGCGAATTTTCTTTCAGAAGAGGCTGCCCGCGGACTCGAGTCGCATGAAGACGATTTTTCCAACGGGTATCTCCAGATTCAGAATCTGCACGGTTCAGCCTCCGTCCTGTTCTCGGACGAACCCATCCAAGCCTTCAATCCGGCGGATTTGCGAAAGCGCGAAGAACAGCGACAAGAGCAGATTCTCGAGATGTTCCCGACGGAGGACCCCATGATCAGGCGGCTGCTGCTTGCAGCCGACCAGTTCATCGTCGATCGCTGCAGCACCCGAAGCCGCTCGATCATCGCGGGATATCCCTGGTTTTCCGACTGGGGCCGGGACAGCCTGATCTCCCTACCTGGCCTGACGCTCGTGACGGGCAGATTCGACGATGCCCGCTCGATTCTCAAAACGTTTGCCGTCTCCGTGCGGAACGGGCTCGTTCCCAACTGTTTCGCCGATCACGGATCCGATGCATTATATAACAGCGTAGATGCTTCACTCTGGTTTTTCCATGCCGTCCACCGTTTTCTCGAATATACCGAAGATTATGATTTTGTCAGAGAGCATCTTCTCGCACCGATGCAGTCGATCATCGAGGCATTCATCACCGGCACGCGATATGACATCGGGATGGACCACAACGACGGCCTCGTCCTTGCCGGCAACGAGCTTGTCCAGCTCACCTGGATGGACGCGAAAGTCGATGACTTCGTCGTCACGCCCCGTCACGGGAAAGCCGTCGAGGTCAACGCACTCTGGTACAACGCCCTTCGCCTGCAGACCCATCTTCTGGACACGTTCGGCATGCCCTCGCACGACATCTCGGCCCTCGCTCGGAAAGTGCGGGCGTCTTTCAGGCGCCGGTTCTGGAATCCCGAAACGGAATCCCTGCATGACGTGATCGCTCACGACGGCACTCCCGATCGCTCGCTCCGGCCGAACCAGATTTTCGCCGTATTCCTGCCGTTCTCGGTCCTCGAACCGTCCGAGGAACGCAGCGTCGTGGACACCGTTTACCGGCATCTGTATACCTCTCACGGGTTGAGAAGCCTCGCTCCCTTCGAGCGTGCGTATGCTCCGAGATTCGGAGGAGACCGTCTCACCCGCGACAAGGCCTATCACCAGGGAACCGTGTGGGGCTATCTGATCGGGCCCTTCATCACGGCATATCTCAAAGCACACAATGCATCGATGGAAGCCCAGCTGCGCGCTTCCCACATGATCGAGCCTTTCAAGCTCCACCTGGACCAGGAGGGTTGCGTCGGCAGCATTTCCGAAGTGTTCGACGCCGATCCCCCCCACACGGCCGCGGGCTGTTTTGCCCAGGCCTGGAGCGTCGCGGAGCTCCTCCGCTGTTATGTC
>MWAR01000593.1 GCA_002068715.1 bacterium ADurb.Bin374 | reverse complement strand
ACACGGCCCGCCTCCAGGAAGCCATGACGATGCTGGCCTGGAAGGAACTGACCGCGACGGAGACGGACTCTCTCGTTCTCGCCCCGCGCGAGCCGACGCTGCTTACCGACCCAGCATCACCGGCGCGACTTGTCCAGTCTTTGGCGTTCCTTCTCCATTTCTTCATTCCGATTGCCTTCTTCTTCCTTTTCGTCGCCGGAATAACGGTGTTCGAAAGCGTGCGAGAAGAGGGTCAGGCTGAGCCGGGGAGAACGGGAGCCTGAACCGGTTCGAAGCATGTCATCAGGTTCGATGAGGCCACGCTCCGGCGCCGGCGCAATTCCGAGCTGGCTTGGGTGGTATATGTTCCTCCTCCCCCTCGGAATCCCGATTTTCACGTATCTGGTTCCGGCCGACTTTTGTATACTTGTCGGTATGGCATGCTCGATCGCCGCTCTGTGGGCTGGTCGGCAGGACGGAGCCGGCCCGGCGGCGGAGCGTCTTGTCCCGAGACCCGGCGGGTTTGCCCCGGCGGCATCCTTCCTGATCGCATGGATCGGCTTTTCTTGCCTTGGCGTGCTGATTCCCGACCATCCTGACTTCTTCGCCTTCGACTTCGGCTCGACCATCTGGGTTCTTCTCAGCGCCTTGTGCATCGGCTATGGGCTGACCGACGGCGATGACGCGGATCGGGCGGTTCGTGAGCTGAACAAGCTGTTCCTTCCCATTCTCGTTTTCTGCATCGCAGGCCTTGCCACCCACTGGATGGGTCTCGATGCATGGACCGGTGATGTGTTTTCCTTCAGGCTGTATCTGCCGTTCCGATTCCCGATTCTTCTGGGCGCCTATCTCGTGACCGCATATCCCTTCGCCGTCATCTGGGCCGGCCTTCCCTTCAAACGTCGGCTTGTTCACGAGATGCTGTATCTGACCGTCATCTCTGGAATCGGTGCGCGAAGCTGCATGATCGTCGCGATCGGGCAGGTCGTCTGGACGGAGTGGAACGCGGTGCAGGACAGTCCGGCTCGGTTGCCGCGGTGGCTGAGATTCGGCGTGTTCCTCACGGCCGCCTGCTCAGCCGGTCTGGTGCTTTCGACCGAGTTCACGTTTCAGCGCTCCTTCGGCGTCTCGGGCGTCGAAGCGTTCGCCAAGGACATGCCCCGTGAGCGGCAGTATGAGCGTGCTTTCGACCATCTCCCCGACTGGACCACCGGAATCGGTCTCGGATGTTTCAAAGGCCGTTATGGAGAAGAGTTGCACAATACCCCAGTCAATCTTCTCGTGGAAACGGGCATCGGCGGCGTTCTTGCCGCGCACGCGGGGGTGCTGGCGGTGTTTCTACCGCTGATCCGGAGATTCCGCCGAATGGCCGAGCCCTGGAAAACCCGTGTGAACGCCCTGTTTTGCGCCGGTGCCGGCATGTATGTGCTCGGGCTGTTCCACAACCTTCTGCGGAACCGCTATGTCTGGCTTGTCCTGGCCCTTTCCGTCGCGACGTCACGTGCCGTGACGGCATCCCGAAAGCCCGGGCCACCCTGCTGAAGATCGCGAGGGTTGCGCCTCTCGGGTTCGGAATCCTGGGAGGGCGGGATTTACGGAGCCTGAACCGCCGGGATGGAATACGTCCAGGTGCGGCTGACGAGTTGCGGATTGCCGGCCTGGAGCCATGCCTTGACCCGATAGGTTTTTCCGGCTTCGACAGGCTTGTTCAGCCCGAAGCGGATCTGACGCCCCTGTGACGCGCTCAGCCCCTTCGCCTGTGACACCATGCCGCTCGAAACGACCTTCTCACCCTCGAACACCTTGACCGTCACCGAAAAACGCGCCCAGTCGGCGACGCCGTTGTTCTTCAGGTTCAGCGTCACGTCACGCCCGGTGAGCTGAAAATCGGCCCACTCGACGGCCGGTTTGTTCGCGAAAGCGACGTTGAAAAACAGGGAAATGCCGCAGAGAGCAACGGCCGTCCAGATAATCATACGGTTCATATCATGCACCTTCCAGATGATTCACCACCAGACATGGAGGCAACAAGGGGTGTTCCCGGTGCCATCGCGATGCGCCCATACCCCAAACGGCCGTAGGGACGGGTTTCAACCCCGCCCTTCGTCGCGCACCAACGTGGGTCCGATTCGAGCATGCCGGAACACGAAGAATCCAGAGAAATGGGGACATGTCGAAAGAAAAATGGCTTCAATGCATGGTCATACATAATATATTTATTCATACATTATTTTCCAAGCGTGCGGACAAACGACGTGAACAGGTTGCGCGACACCTCGTCGCCCGAGAGGGTTTCTTCGGGATGCCACTGGACGCCTATGGCGACCCACGCCGGATCGGCGCTTTCGACGACCTCGACGAGGCCGTCGGCGGTTCGACCGGTCGCTTTCAGTGCGGCAGAAAGCCGGTTTGCGGCCTGGTGATGAAACGAGTTCGTGAACGCCTCCGGACAGCCGGCCCAGTGCCGGATAAGCGAGTCTTCATCGAACGACACGCGGTGGCTCGTCGCCCAGCGCGGGGCCTGCTGCGAGTGCTGCATCTGCGTCACGCCGGCGATGTCCTGGTGCAGGCTGCCGCCGAGCGCGACGACGAGCACCTGGAGCCCCCGGCAGATGCCGAGCACGGGAATGCGCAGTTGCCGGCATCGGCGCGTCAGTTCGAGTTCGTACGCGTCGCGAAGGGGATTCACGCCGCCCAGTCGCGAACTCGGCTCTTCGCCCATCCAGCGCGGGTCGATGTCCTCCCCGCCCGGTAGGAGAACGCCGTCGACGAGGTCGAGATACCTTTCGAACGTCCGTGCGTCTTCCGTTGGGGGCAGGAGAATCACGTCGGCCCCGCACCGCTGAAGGGCGCCGAAATACTTTCGCGTGCAGTAGGTGCGCATCCGCATCTCGTTGTCGCGGACGGCGGTATCGCAGTAGGCCATGCCCACGAGAGGACGCTTCCCGCTCATGCCCAGTTTCCTTTCCGGCCCGGATCGAACACGTCACGGAGTTCGTCGCCGAGCACGTTGAACACGATGACCGTCAGCGCGATGCACAGGCCCGGCCAGAGGGAAAGCGCCGGCTTGATCCAGAGGTAATCCTTGCCCATCGAGACCATGCCGCCCCAGGTGGGCAGGGACGGATCGGCGCCGAGACCCAGGAAGCTCAGGCTTGCCTCGGAAAGGATCGCCGTCGCCATTCCCATCGCGAAGATCACCGTCACCAGCGGAAGACAGTTTGGAAGAATATGTGTAAGTATAATTCTGATGTCGCTCGCACCCATTGCCCGGGAGGCGAGCACGAACTCGGCGCTTCGGAGTTCCATGGCGGCGCTTCGGATGATGCGGGCCGTTTCGGCCCAGCCGACGATGGCGATGGCGAGGATGACGGTCGTCAGCCCGTGCCCGAGCACCATCGAGATGGCGATCGCCAGGAGCAGGCTGGGAAACGCGAGGAAGATGTCCACGGTTCGCATCAGCACCCAGTCGAGC
>MWAR01000592.1 GCA_002068715.1 bacterium ADurb.Bin374 | reverse complement strand
TTCTTTCATAAGCGTCTGGACAAAGAAAATGCATCGCAGATGCATCCGAAAACGGCATAGAAAAACCCCGGGCCACAGGGATGCCGGGGTTCTGACGGAACAAAGAAGAGATTATGAATACGGACCATCGGACCTCAACGATCGGATAACTCCTGCCCTCAACGCCGTTTCGAGAGTAACACAAGCCTGCAGAGCCTGCAACCCATGGGTGTTCGGTTCGGGAACTGAAGAACACCGAGCACCTTCAAACGTTTGCCGAGCCACACCTCCCCTCTGTCAGTCGTTCGCGAAGAAGGTGATGTCGTCACCCTGCATCTTGTTGTCTGCATTGTCGGGACCGACGCTGTAATAAACCTGTTTTCCGTTACGAGACAGCGACTTGAGCGGATGGCAAGAGAACGGATCGCGGACCGGCGTTGCCTGACCTGTCGATGCCTTCAACTCCGACATGAGAATCGCTTTCATGGCGAGATTCTTGGAATAGTTCAGGAGCGCTTTGCCAAAATTTGGGAAGCCGAGCTTCAAGACCGGATGCCGGATCGCTTGATCGACCAAATTGGAATCGGTAACGTTGAGCAGCTCTTTGGAGAGGTGCTGATATACAACGATCGGGTCGCCGAAAATGGTATTCAACAGCCAGGTTGCGAGCGGTGCATTCCGATGAAAGGTGAAGGCGTAAGAAAATTTAAACAAGATGAACTCGTTGTCGAAGTTAATGGCGATCGAGCGGTCGAGTTCCAGCGACAGATTGACGGCGGAAATACATTGCGCTGTCTCCTCGGCGGTGAGTTTTCCTGCTTCTAGCAGCTGATGGACGGCTTTGACGGCGATTTTGTCGACGGCAATGGCGATCAGTTTGCCGATCAGGAAGGGGCAACTGAAATCGGTCATGCGTGCCAGCTTGAGAGATGTCTCGAAGATGAAGGCACTGTTTTCCACGGGATAGAGTTCCTTGAACCGGGCATGATAGAGTCCGAGGAAGCGGGCGGCGTTCCTGATCTTCCGGAAGTTCTCGGGGAGGGAATTTTCGAACGGGTCGAGCTGGCTGCTGGCGAACAGCGACAGATGCTCCCAGCCGAGGCCGTTGAAGGATTTGATCGTTTCGATGATCTGCGCGTCATACGATGCGATCGAATCATCCAGCACAAAGCTGTTGATGGCTTTCGGGGATTCTTTCAGCAGCTTTTCCGAGAGATGTTTCAATGTTATCCAACTGGTCAGTGCCGCTTTTGTTCGATCATTGAGGTACGTCCTGAAGTGCAGTTTCTCGAACCCGATGGCGTTTTCGGGCTTCCGTTCCCGGTTCATTTCGCGGTTGAAGATCGTGAAAAAGTTGATGAAACTGTATGCCGTGGATGCGGCGGCAAGGATCAGAAGCCATGTGACGACGGTCAAAAGCCGTTTTGCCGGGCTGGACGAATAGAATTTTTCAATCAGACTGAACATTGCAGACCTCCTTCTTTATGTGCTTGAGACTGGCGAACCGGCATTGCTGCTGCAGTCAGAATGAAGGTGAACGCCAGCAGTAGTATGAATGCCCGCAGGGTCCCGCGGACAAACCAGAGCAGAATCAAGGGGATATTGGCCGATACGTCGATACTCTGCCAGACGAGAGTCGTGTTCTGGTCGGCGAGAACGTCGAGATCGACGGCGCCGTTCAAGGGGATCGAGAGCATGGAGATGCCGAGATACAGAAGAAGGGTTGGCAACATGATCGCGAGGAAATAGCGAAAGAGGGCTTTCAGGGCTTCTGTCGGAACTTGACTTTCGGCGGCTGAAAGCCTGTCGTTGATGCAGCGCACCAACCGTTCGTCGTTTCCGGCTTCTTCGATGATGGTCCGGAAGCCTTTTCTGATGTCTTCCTGGTTCATGGTTCTTCCTCCTTCAGCACGAGACCGAGCGACTCTTTGAGGCGGCTCAGGCGCGACATCACGGTCCCGATCTTCAACTGCATCTCATCGGCTATTTCCTGATACGTCATCTCGGCGCTGAATCTGAGTGTAAGAATTTGCCGATCTGCGTCGTCGAGTTTCTCCAGCAGTTTTCGCAGCCTGATGACGTCGTCGTGGCGGATCAGCCGATTTTCGAGCTCTCGTGCCTCGCTCGAATCCTCGAAACCACAGAAGCGGGCGAGGTATCTGAGACGGCTTTTCAGGCTGCGCCGATATTTCAGAGCATCATTCCGGGCAACCTTGAGCAGCCAGGCTTTCTGGTTGAATGCCTCATCGGTGAAGCCGGCGTGGTTGCAGGCCTTCAGAAAAACTCCCTGGGTCAGATCCCAGGTCTCGGCGGCATCAAGCGTAATACCGTAGATCACCGAGTAAACCAGCCCCTGATATCGACGTATCAGGGTGGTGAGTTTGCGTGTGAGAGCCGGGTCGTTTTTATTCATCTCATACATTGAAATCCAGCCGAATGAATTTTATTCCATGTTTTTTCGAAACTGGAAATATTCTCCCGGCTGGGTGCCTCAAACTCCATGGTGGGGAGTGACGGTGGAAAACGTTCCTCAGACGACAAATCCGGGAACAGTGCTCGAAGCGCCGCTCCCGGATTGTTTTGCCGCCGTTACTCGCGATGCATCCGTTGGAACATCAGGACTTTCGCGATGTCTTTCTTCCCATAGGCACCACCCCAGAAGACTCGATTGAAACCGCGCCTGTCGAAGATTGCGGTAATGTCCTTCGCATGTTTCCCGCCAAAGAGATTCTTGTCTGCGGTCAGAATGGCGTTGACGCCATTCATGAATCTCGGGCTTCCGGATTTCAGGTAATAGAAGCTCTTGAAGATCAGGAGATCGGCAATGTCGGCTCCGAGGGCGGTTCGGAGTTCCCAGAGGGCGCCGGACCAGAGCTGACCGTCGGCATGGACCTCGCCTTTGATGTCTTCCGGATAATGGAGGTTGTTCTCAATCGTCCGCTCATAAGGCTGGCCCATCTTGGAAGCGACCCACTCGCCATACTTTGGATCATTGCTCAGAGAGCAGGCAAAATAATCCGCCTGTCCCTCGTTCATGGCGCCGGACTCACTGCTATAAAAAAGTTTGACGATCTGCTGGAGAACAGCATGAGAGTATTCGTGCCAGCAGATGCATTCCTCTTTTGCGTAGTCCCGGCGGAGCTTTCCGTCACCGAAAATGATCGTGTTCTCGAAGGGCCTGTATGCCGCGTTGTCGAAATCATCTCCGTAGTGGACGATCGCCTTTATCGGTTTGTCCATCAGCGTGCATCCGAGTTTCCTGAAAAAATCGTGAATGCGATTGATGTTGTAATACACGTTGACTTCGTCGAAATGCGTATTGTCCGGATCATACACATGAACGTCATCCGTCGCGACCGAACAGTCGGCATCTTCGTTGATGACATCCGCAAATTCACCTTTGAGCGTGTGGGAGGTGAGGTGGGGCAACCGCTCTTTCGATACGTTGCCATGCATCGGATTTGACGTGTAGACGGCCCCCATGCCATCGCCCCTGGAATAGACCATCAGGTTCTGCCGGGAGACCTCTCTGCCGTTTTCTGCGTCGATCAGGACCTCGAAATCGCCGAGCGGCCGTTTCGAGGAAATCCGGACGCAATACACCAGCAGGCCGTCGCCGTCAGTGGGAAGGATCTCCAGCTCGGAGTGCGGGGAGCCGCAGAGCTCGGTGGCATCGATGGCACTTCGGGCCAGGTCGACGGACTGCTCCGGCGTGAGAACCACCCTGTTCGAAACGTTTTGGAGAGTTGGGAAGGAGCCGTTCACGAGTTCAATGATGCGGCTCTTTCCAATATGGACGTCGACCAGGGAATCCCTGACCGGAACGTCTCCCACGGTCATCTGGAAGGAAACGTGATCGGCTCCGGCTGTGCGGGTCTTCCGGGCGCAGGATATGCGCGCGGGGCT
>MWAR01000591.1 GCA_002068715.1 bacterium ADurb.Bin374 | reverse complement strand
CCGGCGAGGAAATCATCGTCTTCGAGCCATTCTATACCAACTACAATGGAATGGCCCAGCAGCTCGGCGTTCATCTGAAACCGCTGCTCACCTACGCGGAAGACGGTTTCCAGCTTCCCCCGGTCGAGACGATCGAGAAGGCGATCGGCCCGCGCACGCGCGGCATCCTGATCTGCAACCCGAACAACCCGACCGGCACGGTGTATCCAAAGAAGGCGCTCGAGGGACTCGCGTTCCTCGCGAAGAAGCACAATCTGTATGTCATCGCCGACGAGGTCTACCGGGAATTCGTCTACGACGGCCTCGTTCACACCTCGATTCTGCAGTTGCCCGGCATGGCCGAGCACGCGATCCTGGTCGACAGCATCTCGAAACGGTATTCCGCCTGCGGCGCCCGCATCGGTCTCATCGCGAGCAAAAACAAGGACGTCATGACCGCCGCCCTCAAGCAGGCCCAGGCGCGGCTCAGCTCGCCGACCGTCGAACAGTGGGCCGCACGCGCCGGCATCCTGATGGATCCGTCGTATTTCCGGCCGATTCTCGAAGAGTATCAGCGCCGCCGCGACGCGGTGATGGAAGGCTTCGCGAAGATTCCGGGCGTCGTCTGCAAAGTGCCGACCGGCGCGTTCTACGTGATCGCGAAACTCCCGATCGAAGACGCGGAGGAGTTCGCGAAGTGGCTGCTGACCGATTTCAGCCATGAGAACGAGTCCGTGCTCGTCGCTCCTGCCGGCGGCTTCTACGGCACCCCCGGCATGGGCCGCAACGAGATCCGCATCAGCTACGTCCTCGAGGTCGAGAAGCTCCGGCGCGCAATGTCGACTCTCGGCGAAGCAATCAAGCAGTTCCAGAAGATCGAGACGCAGAAGGGAAAAAGCCGACCGGCCGAGAAAGCCGCGCACGCTCAGGCATGACCGCTCCTGCCCGCCCGACCGTCCGCGTCGCCTCGATCGACGCCTCGTCGTACCCGCTGCCGACCCAGGCCACAAGCGGCGCAGCGGGCTACGACATCTGTTCCCGCGAAGCCCTGACGCTCGCCCCCAGCGCGTTCGGTCGGGTCGGGACAGGTCTGAAACTCGAAATTCCGCAGGGATACGAGGCGCAGGTCCGGCCCCGGTCGGGGCTGGCGGCGAAGCACGGCGTCACGGTGCTCAACGCGCCGGGCACGATCGACAGTGATTACCGGGGCGAGGTATGCGTGATCCTCATCAATCACGGCCGGACGCCCTTCACCATCGAGCCGGGCATGCGTATCGCGCAGCTCGTCTTCGCCCGGGTGACGTCGGTCGGGTTCGAACGGGCGGAAGACGTGGCTGCGACGCATCGTGGCGAGGGCGGGTTCGGTTCCACCGGGATTCTGTCGATGAATACCGGGGGCGTTCGAGAGTAAGCACCCCGAGTCACTATCCAGCCGGCAGAGGATTCAGGAGAAGAAGATGAGCAAGCTCAGAGTGTGCATGATCGGGTGCCTTGGAAAAATGGGTCAGGTCGTGAGCCGCGGCCTCCTTGCTAGCGGGGACTACGAACTCGCCGCCGGTGTCGATACCGCCCGCATCGGCGATGACCTGGGCTCGGTGCTCAATCTCAGTCACATAGACATCCCCATCTCGTCCAATCTCCAGACGATCCTCTCGGACGCGAAAATAGATATCGCTATAGATTTCACCACCCCGTCATCGGTCACCTCGAATGTGGCGACCTGCCTTCAGGAAAACGTTCCCGTGCTGGTCGGCACGACGGGCATCACGCAGGAAGACGTCGAGAAGCTCGCCCACCTTTCGAAGAAGATGGCGACGCCGGTCCTGATCGTGCCGAACTTCGCGATCGGCGCCCTCCTCATGATGGAGTTCGCGAAGAAGGCCGCGAAATATATGCCCCATGCCGAAATCATCGAACTGCATCACCCACAGAAACTCGACAAGCCGTCCGGTACCGCGCTCCGCACCCGCGATGGCATGATCGAGTCACTCCGCCAGTCGGAAAAGGCGAGAGAACAGGGTATCGACGACGAAGACCCGGACAAAATGATTCCAATTCACTCGGTACGCCTGCCGGGCTTCACGGCCCATCAGGAAGTCATCTTCGGCGACGTCGGCCAGTGCCTGACGATCCGCCACGACTCATTCCAGCGGGAATCCTTCCTGCCCGGCATCTTTCTCGGCCTGAAACAACTCCAGGGCCAGAAGGGCCTCAAGGTTGGACTGGAACTCTGACGAATGCCGGGCGCTCACGACCGTGAGCGCCCCGAAGCGCTTCAGTCGAGTTCCGGAGAATGAAATCCCGCCATTCGCCTCGAGCTCGACGAAGGGCGAGAGACATTTCGTATTTCGACAGGCTCGACACCAACGGGTACATGAAGCAGATACACGTTCTACAAGACGTGGTTAACGGGCGCTAAAAGGAAGATCGAACCATGAAAATAGTGCATGCCTTTCTGCGGGATCTCGGCGGCGAGTTCTCCAGCGATCTTTTCAAGGAGCTGCCTCAGAAACTCGGCGAATCCATTCCCGAACCGGTTTCGAAGATCTATTCGGATTATTTCGTCGCGACCGGTCTGGCCCCCGTGCGCATCAGGCGCAGCGTCGAGAAGGTCAGGTTCGACAAGGGATCGGCCGAGCTGACGACGCACCTGAAACTGTTCAACTACGGCGTCGTGCTGTTCGAATACATGCTGACCCTCGACGGCGGCCTCCTGACGATCGAAGAGATGGCGCGCCTCTCGACCATCAACCTAGAGACACGAGGGCTCCAGACGTTCGAGGCGCTGTTCAAAGACGATCTGACGCGCATCGAGCCGATTTTGCGGGAAGGCGTCCGCAAGGAATACGAAATCAAGATCTTCAACGACCATTTCGTTGCGTATCTCGACGACACCCAGCGCGAGCCCGACCAGGCCGTCTCGCTTCTTCTGCCCCAGATGTTCGACCCCTCGGCACCAGCGCGTCGGCACGGCATCTCGCAGATTTCGGTCGGGGAAGAGCGCGATTACATGTTTCTGCTCGGCCAGCGCGCCTATATCGCGCCCATCCCTGACAGCCACGACATCCTGAATTTTCTCGAGCTTTCCCGGGTTCAGCTGTACGAATTAAAAATTTATGACTATATTTTAGACCGGGCCATCGAGAACACCTACCAGTTTCTCGACCAGCTGCCTCGGGAAGAGTCGATCCTGCCGCTCGCCTGGCTCCGCAGGGATTACAAGCAACGCATCAGCCACGTCCTCCGGCTGACCGAGATCCGCATGGATCTGGTCGACCTGGTGAAGGACATCACGAATACCTCGAAAGTGACGGATGACCCGTTTTTCGCGACGCTGTACCGGAATCTGAACGACACATTTCAGGTCAGTTCCTGGTTCCAGTCGGTGCGAGACAAGATAGACGAGATCGATTCTGCCCAGAAAGTTATCATGGAGCGGATCGACCTGTCGCGAGCCACGGCCCTGGAAATGACGATCATCATTCTGATTCTCATCGAGATCGTCATGCCGCTCTTCCAGTTCGTCAGCTCGCATTTTTTCTGAGGGAAACAACGAACCACAGAGTCACAGAGACACAGAGTTTTTCTTAAGGAAACCGTCTCGTGCGCGACGAGGGCGGGTTTAAAACTCGCCACTCCATCGGCCTGTGGAATCCTTCCAGAAGTTTTCTCTGTGTCTCTGTGACTCTGTGGTGGTATCACGTCTTTTGCCGGGCTTCGGAAATGGGCGGGGGGAGCCGATAGATCTTGTATAAACCTGGGAAATCGTCTTACAGCAGGAGGTAATGACCGTGGTTCTTCCCGATACCCCTCTCTATAATTCGAAAACCGATGCCGAGTTCCGCATCCGCATGATTCAGGAGATCAAGGAGCAGTATAAGGACATTCTCGGGCCCAAGATCAAGCTTCTTGACCTTCCCAACGGTCTCGACCTGGTTCAGGAATGGGTCCGGAACCAGCTGTACGACGTCAGCGGCGGTCATGTCGACATGCGTCCCGCGGAGATCAGCCACATCGCAGCCTGAAGAAGCGTGAAGTTCGAAACAACAGGCCCGGGCGGAATGTCCCGGGCCTGTTTCCTTTTCCTGGGTCCTGGAGAATGAAAGCCACCCGTTCATCCTGAGCTCGGCGGGCACTGCATTGATCCGTCCCTACGAAGTATACGCCATACAATATCAGGCAGCGGCGCGGAAGGTGCGGGTTCGATCGCGCCAGCGGAGGAGTTCGCCGACGAGCAGGACGGGGGACGTGGCGATGAGGATCATCACCCAGTCGGCGAACGAGAGCGGAACGGTCCGGAAAACCGAGCCGCCGAACTGAACGATGAGCACCTGGCCGATAAATATCGCACCAGCTATAAACACGAACCCGCGGTTGTTATACAGTCCTTTGAAAGCCGACTGGGTCAGGCCGAGGCATCTCGCGTTGAACAGGTTCCAGAACTGGAGCATGATGAAGATCGTGAAGAACACGGTCAGTTCGCGCGGCGTGATGCCGTCGTTCTGAAGGAAGACCAACAGCGAGAGAAGCACGGCGAGGAACGATGCTCCGACGCCGAAAATGCGGCGGGCCATGCCCGGGGTGACGATGAAGTCGTCGGCATGCCTCGGCGGGTGTTTCATGACGCTTCGGTGCGGGGGCTCGGTCGCGAGAGCGAGCGCCGCGAAGGTATCCATGATCAGGTTGACCCAGAGCATCTGAATGACCGTCAGGGGCAGTTTCACGCCGATAAACGGCCCGAAGAAGGCGATGCCGAGAGCGACGACGTTGATCGTCAGCTGGAACAGAACGAAGCGCTGGATATTGCCATAGAGCGATCGGCCCCACATGATTCCGTTCACGACGCTCGGGAACGAGTCGTCGAGCAAGATGATGTCGCTTGCCTCCTTCGCGACGGCGGTGCCGGTCATTCCCATGGCGAGACCGACATTCGCGTGGTTGAGGGCCGGAGCATCGTTGGTCCCGTCACCCGTAACGGCGACGACGTGGCCGTTCTTCTGGAGCAACTTCACCGCACGCATTTTGTCGGCGGGCTTGGCGCGCGACAGCACCAGCATGCGCTCGACGGCGACGGCCGCCCGCTGCTGATCGAGCGCGGCGAACTCGACGCCGGTCATGTGAGCGCCGGGAGGCGGGTCACCGGCGAAGAGGCCCGTCTGGCGGGCGATCTCGAGAGCCGTGGCGGAGGTATCGCCCGTAATGATCTTCACCTGGACTCCCGCATCGCGGCAGGCGTTCAACGCGCTTGGCACTTCGGGGCGCACCGGGTCGGAGATCGAGACGAAGCCGAGCCAGATCAGGCCGGAAGCAACCTTCATAAGATCGTTTTCGAGCGTTTCCGGCAGTTCGTCGCGGACGGCAATGGCGATGGTGCGCATACCGCGGGCCTGTTGTTCCCTGAGCTGCTCGAGAATCGGCTCCCGGTATCGCGTGATGGACACGACGCCATGGTCGGTAAGCACACGTTCGCTGCGCTCGAGAAGTATTTCCGGGGCCCCCTTCACATACAGAACGGGCTTGTCGTCGAGGCCCGAGACCCCGTACGTCGCCATGAACTTCCGCTCGGTCGAGAACGTCCATTGTTCGCGCAGTTCGAAGGCAGTGCGCAGGGGAAGATACTCGCAGTCGTTCTCGGCAAGCCAGGCGAGAAGAGCCCCTTCGGTGGGATTTCCGATCGTCGAGGGCTTGTCACCACGCGCCAGGTCGAGATTCGCGGTGCTGTTGGCGGCGATGGCCTCGGCCAGCAGGCGTTCCGTCTTCGCTTTGAGACCGCTCCGAACGGGTATCCCGTCGGGAAGCCAGGAAGCGAAAAAGCCATTCACCGTCATGCGGTTCTGGGTCAAGGTCCCCGTCTTGTCGCTGCAGATGACCGTCGCGGCACCGATCGTCTCGCAGGCGTGCATGCGCCTGACGAGGTTGTTGGCGGCGGTCATGCGGCGCATGCTGTAGGCGAGGCTCAGGGTGACGCTCATCGCGAGCCCCTCGGGAACGGCGACGACCACTATCGTCACCGCGATCATGAAGAAATGCAGGAACTCCTCGATCGCCGCTCTGGGAAGCCATGCCGCGGGGTGTTCGGGAATCAGTCCTAGCACGGCCGCGGGAACGAGGCCGACGAGGAACAGACCAGCCCCGACTCCGAGGATTTTCAGCCATGCCATGAGGCCGTCGCCGCGAAGCAGTTCCGGCATCTCAAGGTTTCTACCGGCAAGCGCATACGCATCGTGAAGAATCGGAAACCAGACCCGTGAGAGCGCCGTGATGACACTCACGCCGAGAATCAGCGCAAACACCCACTGCTGCCAGGTCAGCGGGAGTTCTCCAAGAATGAAATCTCGCCCGACGAGCGCGACGAAGGTCAGAGCGGCCACGCCGAAGCCCACGACGCCGATGACTTTGCTCAGCCGCTCGAGCTGGCGGTTAAGCGGCGTTTCCTCGCCGGTCTCCTCGGCGGCCGCTCGGGCCGTCTGGCCGATCTCGGTCCCGTCGCCGACGGAGGTGACCTGCATGACGCCATGCCCGTCGATGACCATCGTGCTGCGAAGCACCCGGAACGGTTCGTAGGCTTCGGTCACGGCTTCCTTTTCGCGCACCGTCTCTTCGCCGGTCGCGATTTTCCGCTTGGTGACCGGTACGGACTCGCCCGTCAGTTTCGCCTCGTCGATCTGCAGGGAAACCGTTTCAAGCAGGATGCCGTCGGCCGGGACTTCGTCGCCGGTTTCGAGAAGCACGATGTCGTCGACGACGATCTCCATCCGTTGGACCGTGTGATAGCCGCCGTCCCGGATGACCTTGACCGCGACCTCATCGGATGTCTGGTTGAGGATATCGAACTCGCGGCCGGCCTTGTATTCGTTGATGAAGGCAAGAGTCGTCGCAAGAAATATAGCTATTATTATACCAATTCCCTCGACATACGAACCGTCGGCCAACCCCACGACGAGGGCGATACCGGCGGCAATGAGAAGAATGCGGATGACGGGATCCTCGAACTTGTCGAGCCAGAGCCTCCACCAGGGATCGCGTTCGGGGGGCGTCATCACGTTCGCCCCGTGTCTGCGGCGGCTTTCGATGACCTGCTCGGCAGTCAATCCCTTGAGTAGCTTGTCACCCATCTGGTTAACCTCTGCGGTGGCGGCGTAAAACAGGCGCCGGAAGTATCACAATTTTCGTCACCTCGACGAACCCGCCGAGTATAGCCTGACCGCCCCATGCAAGCAAGTCGGGCTCTCTGGAAACCCCATCTGACATGCGCTACAATCGAGTGGATTTCAGGAAATCCGCGAATGAAAAGAGATCAATGCCCATGGAAAACAACAGTCAACGCGAACCGTGCCGTGAAGTCCGGCTCGACAGGCTGACCTCTCCGGCAATCGAAAGCCTCATCCGATCCGATGCCCCGCTGTTCTTTCCGGTCGGGACTCTCGAAGCGCACGGCAGACATCTTCCCGTCGGCACCGACACGCTCTGCGCGGAAGGTGTCGCCCTCGAAATGGCGCGGCGTCTAGGCGGCGTCGTCGCCCCGGCGTTCGCCTACGGGCTGACGAACCTTCTTGCCCAGACAGCACCGGCCAGTTTTTATCCGGAGCCCCAGTGGGGCGATTTCATCGAAACGACCCTCCGCAATTTCCGGCATCATGGGTTTCACAGGCTGATCGTCGTGAACGGCCATGGGGGGAATCGGCCGCCCCTGCAGAGTCTCGCCCGCAGGCTCGTCCGCGAACGTGACACCGCCCTCTGCGTCATCAACTGGTGGAAACTCTCCGAGCCTGCGGCACAGCAGGTCTACGGGGGGCTCGGCGGTCATGCGGCCGTCGAGGAAACGGCCGCGATGGTCGCACTGTATCCGGAGTCCGTAGTCGAATCGCAGTATTCCCCGGCCACGGACGATTACCAGCCCATCGACGGTTTCTGGGGTTACCCGCCCCCGGGCGAGGTGCTCATTTACGACGGAAATCCCTCCGGCAGGCCGGACTTCGCCCCGGAGAAAGCCAGGCGCTTCATGGATAATACACTAAAAGATATTGAATCAAGGCTGCGACGTTGGCTCGCGGCCGTTTCACGTCTGACAGGCGGCCTGAGGCCGGCATGAAGACATCGGTTTATCCGTTCTCTCAACCGCTGATTCGCGGAGTTCGCAAGGCGCGCAGATATTTCGCCGAGCGCAGAACATACTCGTGAAACCTCTGTGTTCATAGAGATCTCTGTGACTCATGCAGTTTTAATTTTTCGCATTTCCGGGCGGTTTCGCGTAGAATGAGGCGGGCCGTACACCGGCAAACGTTCCTCTGACGGAGCATTCGATGAAATCACGATGCAGCAGGATCATGTCACTTCTCGCGACGGCGGCGTTCGGACTTCTCGCGGCCGCCACCACACTTCCGGCAGCGCAGCTGACGCTTCTTAACGGCGAGACCGTCGATGCGGACGAGCTTCTGTTCGAGGGTGCCACTTTTTCCCTTCGCATCGGTTCCGAAACGGTTCACCAGGCCAGGGAAACGGTGCGCGACATCAGCTTTTCGGCGCGAAAACGCGAAGAGACCGCGCTCGCAACGGAAGCCGCAGACCTGCTTCCCCTGGTGAACCGCGGTCGCGAGTGTCTCGCGAAGTATCCCGACGCCCCGTCGGTGACGATTCTCGACGAACTCGATTACAGGCTTCGCCCCGACGGAACGAACCGCACGCTCGTCAGGCAGGTTATCCTGCTTGCGAAAGAAGAGTCGCTCGGCGCCGCCGAAGTCGGCATCGGCTTCGACCCGAACCGCGAGCGCGTCAGGCTGATCCATGCGCGGTGCCTGGCCCCGGACGGCTCGGTTCATTCGGTTTCGCCCGACCAGATCAAGGTCACGAAGGCAAGCTCGGGTGGCGAGTATTACAATCCCTATCAGACGATGTCGTTCACGATCCCGGAGGCCGAGGTCGGCAGCATGATCGATTACGCCTACGAGACCGAAGAGTATAACCCGTTCGACCGCAAGCTGTTCGAGGGCCGTTCGTTCTTCCAGGACAGCAACCCGGTCGTCGAATCACTGCTCACGGTGCGGGTTCCGAAGGGAACCCCGCTCTACCACGTCGCCCCCCAGTGTCCGCCCGACAAGGCCCAGCCGGCCGTGCGCGACGAAGACGGCGAAACCGTTCACCGCTGGCATTTCACCGACATGCCACCGGTCATTTCCGAGCCGATGATGCCGCCGTGGCGCGAAATCGTGCCGAACGTGGCGTTCAGCATCCAGAAAGACCGCACCTACCTGTGGGACCGCCTCGCGCCGATGTTCGAAAAACGTTTTATCGTTACCGATATTGTAAAAGCCCAGGTCGAGAACCTGACGAAGGGCGCCCGCGACATACACGACAAGATAGCGCGGCTGTACCGGTTCTGCCAACAGGACATCCGGTATATCTCGATCAAGGGCAGCCTCGCCGCGAACCAGGTCGGCCGGGCCGCCGAAGAGACCCTGAAGAACCGGTTCGGCGACTGCACCGACAAGGGCATGCTGCTCGCGACGATGCTCAAGTGCCTCGGCATCGAGGCATACCCCGTCGGCGTACGCACGAACGACGCCGGGAAGGCGATCCGTGAGATCGGCATATTCGACGACAATCACTGCATCACCGAAGTCCACCTCGCCAGCGACGTGTTCTACCTCGACTCGACGGCGAGCGACTACCGCTACCCCGCCCTCCGCGGCGACGATCACGACGTCTCGGTCGACAACGCCCAGCTGCGGCGCATCAACCACGTTCCGCTGCCGCCGCCTGAAGCGAACTCGACGCTGACGACCCGCACCCTTACCCTTTCTCCCGACGGCTCGCTCCGCATCGAGTCGGCAACGATCGCCACCGGCACCGGCGAAGCCGCGTTGCGCGGCTGGATCAGAAGCCTCAAGCCCGAAGAGTTCGAGCGTCACACACGCGGCAGCATCGGCGCGATCAGCCCGAATTACACGCTCGAGCTAGCGACCTACTCGAACCCTCTCGATTTCAGCCGCCCGTTCATGCTCGGCTCGACGTACACGCTTCACCGCTTCGCACCGCGCTCGGGCAGTTACATGATCTTCGAAATTCCCGGCCTGCGCCTGCGATTCCCCGAGGTCGGCCTGGCATCACGCACCTACGACATCTCCTACGGCACGACATCACTCCGGGCCGATGAAATCACCGTGAAACTTCCCGCCGGGTTCACCGTGAAGTATCTGCCGGCCCCCGTGTCGGTCGAGACGCCGTGGGTGCGGTTCTCGTCGACATACACGCAAACCGGCGATACGATCGTGCTGAGCCGCAGAACCGCCATCACGGCCCGCCGGGTTCCCGTCGCCGAGTATCATCGGCTCAAACAGGCCCTCGAAAAGATCTCGCAATCGACGGAGGAACGGATTTTCCTCGAGGAAGCCGCCACAAAGGAGTCCGGGCGATGAAAAAGCATGCGTTCTTTTTGATGATCACCGTCGTATTCTGCACGTTCGTTCCGGCCGCGGCGGACATTCTCTATCTCAACGAAGGTGAAGAGCATACGGGAAAGCTCCTTACGATCGATCGCGACACCGTCACCTTCGACGAACTGGGAAGCGGCGTGCTGAAGCTTCCCGCCGCGAGCGTGACGAACGTTCTCCTCTCCACGCTCAGAAAAGGCGACGAGATCCAGACCATCGCCAGTCTCACCGACCCTGTTGCGATCGGCGTTCTCAGCGACCTGCCCAGCCCGGCCTCGTATCCGAACTCCGACTTCGTCACGCTCTTCCGGCAGCGCCGGTTCACGGTCAGGCCGGACGGCTCGTTCGACCTCGAGCGTCGCGAAATCGTGCAGATCCTGAAAGAGCCGGGCCTCGGAAAAGCTGACCAGGCGGCATTCTACATGGCCGACCGAGAGAAGGTCGAACTGCTCTGGGGGCACACCTACGCGCCGGACGGCCGCGTCTTTCACCTGACGGACGACACGGTTTCCGACGAAGGGATTTTCAGTTCCACGCCGGAATACGACAAACTCCGCAAGCTGAAGTTCGGCCTGAAGAAGGTCGATCTCGGCAGCGTGATCGACGTCGCCTGGAAGTTGTCGGCCCAGCCGCCGACGACGCTGAGACCCATGCTGATCGACGACATGTACGGCGAGCGTGAACCGACGCTGCACGATGAACTCACCGTCCGTTTCCCGGAAGGATATCCGCTCAAGAAAGTCCTGCTGAACTGGAAAGGCGACAATCTGCCCCAGTTCAGGGAAATGGCCGACCCAGTCGGGAAAACCCGCACCTGGAGCTGGATATTCACGGACACGAAAGGCTTCATTCCGGAAGCCGACATGCCCCCCGCCTCACGCATATTCCCGCGCGTCATGGTGTATCCGGCCGCCGTCTGGAGCGAGCTTGCGGGCGAGTTCTCCCGGGCGCTCGAAAAGGCCGCGCCGACGCCGGCTCTTCTCGATGCGTTCATCGCCGAGACAAGCGTCGCATCTGAATCGAACGATCTCGCCAAAGCCGCCGCGGTGTATGACAAGCTTGTCAGGCGCGTCCGTTTCCTCTCGATCGGGTGCCCCGCGGCCGGGGGC
>MWAR01000590.1 GCA_002068715.1 bacterium ADurb.Bin374 | reverse complement strand
ATCCACGCGCCCGTGCGGGGCGCGACACGAACAAAATTGCTCTAGACGCGGCTCTGACCGAGTTTCAATCCACGCGCCCGTGCGGGGCGCGACTGTATAGCCAATAAGACGTTAATTGAGGGGGATTACGTAGCTATTTTCCGCGAACCTTCCTTAAAAATCAATCGGCCATGAAAGAATCTAAGCAGAGGACTCTGTCATCGGGCTTCCAAAGGGAATCGCGAATCTCTCTTGGAAATTCCTGTGAGCCTCAGTTTCGCGGAATACAGATCCTCGGGGGCAATTCACCACCCGCAACCTTTCTCCCTATACTATCAAAGGTCCTTCCGGATCATATCCGGGTTTTGCTCCAACATGTTCGATGCGACCATGCCAATTGCTTCCAAGGAAATAAAATCTCAGACTGTCGGTATCTGGGTTGATGATTTCTCGCAGGCGATTTTCCAGAATAGCCCACTGTCCCGGGTCTACCAGACACTCGAATACCGATTTCTGAACCCGTTGTCCGTTATCCTGGCAAGCTCTTGCGACACGCCGCAAACGACGACGGCCAGAAGCATCCTCCGTATTCACATCGTAGGTTACAAGGACCATCATTGGGTTATCTCCAGTCTGAGAAATTATTTCCAGACAAACGGAGGATACCCATCGAGATCTCCTCTAAGGTATCGAGCCAGAAGCAAAGCTTGAACATGAGGAAGTAAACCAATCTCTATTTTTTCATCAAGAAACGGATGATGAATCAGCTCCTGTTTCCTCTTCTGATATGCCATGAGAAGCCCCTTCCTCGTTTCTTCATCCATGTGAATGGCACCCGTTTCCGTCTTTTTGAAGCCTTTTGGCTTGATCTGTTGCAAATTCACAAGCGAAAGAGCCATTCGATCCGCAAGAAACGGCCGGAATTCTTCCATAAGGTCAAGTGCAAGGCTGGGACGACCGGAACGGTCTCTGTGAAGAAACCCAACCGCCGGGTCGAGTCCAACACCTTCCAGAGCCGAGGCGATATCGTGCGCAAGAAGTGTATACAGAAATGATAATAGGGCATTTATATTATCCAGGGGTGGTCTTCTATTCCGAGATGTAAATGAGAAAGCATCCTTTTCCACCAGGATCAAATCATCGAATGCTCCGAAATATGCTCTGGCTGCGTCACCCTCCACACCTCGGATCGTATCCACCGGGAGAAACGGTTCCTTCAACCGTCTCAAGGCCATCTCCAACTCGTCGCAACCCATTCGCAATCTATCGCCGGGTTGATTGGGTCTGTCTCTCAAGGCCCTCAACAGGATCGAGCGACAATTGGCAATTTTCGCCCCCACCATCGCCCGTGCGATTTCTCCTGACGCAACAGGCTCATCTGCTTTGCGATATTGCTGTCGCCGAAGAAGAACATTGCCACTTACGGGCCCCTGAACCCTTGCGAGAAATCGACCCCGTCTGTCGAAAAACGCAACATGCACTCCCCGCCGACCGCATAAGCCAAGCAGCGATGGACTGCATGAAACCCGCTCGAAACAAACAATCGATTGGAGCGTAAGCAAGGGAATCTTGAGTTTCACCGTCTTTTCGACCCTTACGACGATGGCTTCGCCTTCATGGTGCAGATACGATTTCGGTGTCGTCACAAACAGCGTATTGAGCAGTTTTTTCATCGAAGCCCCTCTTCGGCCCCAGCAAAGATCGCCGCTACGTATTCCTGCGCGGAACGATGCGACTTCGAGAGATGTGGCAGACACGTTTCATTCAGGGAACACGAGTCGCACTTGCGATCGAATCTTCCCTTCGGCCTGTCTTTTCCAGCCGCCAATTCCCGCAAACGTGTAAGAAGCATTGCCGTCTCACGACGAAGACCGTCATCGATCGAAATCTCGACTCGTTTGTGAGGCCGACCGTAATAAAGAGCACCATGTGGAATATAAACGGAAAGCATCTCTTCGAGGCAAAGAGTTTGCGCACAAAGCTGCACTTCGTCGCACCGTTCGATCTTGGGTTTTCCGACCTTGTATTCCACGGGGAACGGCAACCACCAACCTTTTCGTCCCGGAAGCATGGTGCCATCACCAGATGATGTATCTTGAAGTCTATAGAATTCAACCAGGTCCGCCTTGCCGATCAGACCCCATGAAAATGAGCGCAATGAAAGTCCGCGAGCAAGCCGTACCTCTCTCCTCGACTCCCCTTCGCCACCATGAACCTTTTCATGGAGAATTCGACCTGCAACCGTGAATCGATTCTCGGTCCAGACACCCTCGATATGGATGAGTGCCCACTGTCGTTCACAAAACATCAGGTGCTGTAACGCCGAAATGGGAATCAGCTCATCTTCGGTGTAGCCTCTGTTTTCTTGCGATTCTTCAGTCAAGTCAAAGGGTTTCTTCGGGTGGATTTTTTCTTCGCCGGTGGAAGTTCTGCAAGAATATCTTCGATATCCCCATCGGGAAACAGGCGACCACGATCCTTCGTGTAATCTCCAGAGCCAACACCGAATTGCTGAAGAAACCGGATCAGCCCCTCGGGGCCCAGATCGCGCAGTAACGCTTTCAACCCCAGCTGTCTGATTTCCTCGTTCGTTATGGAACGCGTTTTCATCGTTTCTTGACCTCGCAAAACCATGATACGGGATTCACGACGGGAAACGGAAGCTGCAACAAAGATTTCCGAGCTTTTTTTATCAATCGCTCATCCGTTGAAAGAAACACATCTGCCTTTCCGAGGATACCGAAACTCAGGTGCAGGGCATCAAGGCGATGAAATCCTTCTTCCTTCAACTTCCGGGCATGGACTACAACTTCGGAAGAAAGAGGGACTTCCTCACTGGCTTCCGCTACCATCGCGATCAGCAACGCCCGACGCTGGAAATCCGGCGTCCGTTCAATTTCATATCTGACGGCGGGACTGGACAACCAGACCCAGCCCCGCCGCCGAAATCGCCTGATCACCAACGCTACGGCTTCCGCTTCCAGTCTGATTTTCTCCTGCTTCTGATCGTCGAATGGCCTGTTCAGACAGCAAACATCGAGATAAATCTTCATCTCAGTTCCTCATAACCTTACTGCATCGTTTCTCAGAACCGTCAGCCGTGAGGTGATAACTCATCATTCATGAAGCTGGTCTTGCGGCACACTCGACCTTGATTTCCTTTTTTGGTGACTCGAGGCCATCGATCCGAACAACATAGTTATCGAAAGACCTCGCTATTTCATCCGGTTTCCGCTTTTCGACAACCACACGATCGAACAACTGGTGGGCCGGCACATCTCCAAGCGGGGATTCGTGCTTGAAGACCACTAGTTTTCGCGTGGCCATCAAACCGCGGGCTGCTGATCTGTCGTGTTCGAACATGTTTTGAAGGGAGTTCCACAGAAGAGCGAGATCATCGTTCCCGAATCCAGTTTGTGCGGCAAGTTGTGGCGATACAAAGCCATGAGCCACATACACACCATACGGAACCGTATTTTTCCGGCCCATCGTTCGATTGTCGCCAGACTGCTTTTCAGCTTCCGCCTCTGTGGCGACAGCCATTCGGGTGATAGAATGTTCGAGAACCACGATCGGATCGACCGAACGACCGAAGGTCAACTGAACAGGTCCGCGCACCTGGCCGGCATTTGCCCCGGTAGACATGACCGCTCCGAACATCCGGATATCAAAATAGGTTTTACACATTTCCTGGCGACCACGAGCAATCTCGGCATTCTGAGCTTCACCCTTGGAATTTCTCTTTTTTCCGTCGGCCGATGGAGCATCGAGATCGATATTCAGGCGGGCATAGGCTTCGGCGATTGCCTTATTCAAGATCGCTTTTTCCTTGATGAAAATATCGTAACCAGCCTCACCGGCCTTGACCAATTGGGTATAGTTTCGAATCTTCCGTTTCAGACACACATCGGTAACAAGGCCGCGGCCGGTTTCGGGATCAATTCTTGGGAGATTTCCGGCATCGGGATCTCCGTTGGGATTGCCATCCTGAACATCGAACACGAGAACGAAATCATAACGGTTTTTGATCGGTTGATTGGCAACGGATTCAGACATGGTTCACTCCTTTTCTGCTGCGGATGAATCGGATTTTTTTGTAAAAAACGCCTGCATCTGGTGGTAGTATCCGACCGCGAAACGACCCTGGTCGGCCAGATCGAGATGAGCCGGAAAACCTTCCGGCGGAATGCCCTCCATGATTTCCTGGACCTGTCTCTCCCGTGTGATGCGCAACCCATCCGGCAGTTTGGCAAGATGATGGTTCTTCAAACGCATCAGATTTCCAAATACGGTGACGGGTGTTCCCGAAGCGGCGCCGTAGAAACGGTCTCGAATTGTTGCATTGAGACCGGGTTGGGCATCGTTCTGAATCTTTTCGAGGGCCGCAAACAGTCGGCCCAATCTATATCCTATATTATTATTTGTCATATCGAGACCCATGTTCAACTCCTTTTCCAATCGTGGATTTCTGAAACGCGCTTCCCGGTTGATGCATGCCTTTGCCAGCGCTGCCCGGGGATAGGTAACGTCATGATCCGCTCGCAGTCTTCGCACAACAGCCTGCAACATGGTCGCCGGATACGGCACCCCGTCGAGAATTGCCCGCATGAATTCTCCCCCAAGATTCGGGGGAATATTTTCAACTTTTCCCTGAACGGCAATTGAGGTAAGGAGACGTAAGAGCGAAAGACCAAGTCGCTCTTTCGGACCATGGACAATTGCAAGATCCTGAAAATGCGAATCGATGCATGCAGCCATTTCAGGAACGGTGCCCACTCGCCAGAATCGAACGGAAAGCCGAGCGGCGTTCGGCGCCAAGCCGAGAACGAAGAAGCGCGTCTGAGCGTCGGAAACGGCGTATCCTCCGCGGATGACAGCCTCATGCAAGGCTCGTACCGCTTCCACATTCCGATCGGGATCATCCTTGGGCGGTTCGGAAAAAAATGCTCCCATCTGTTCTTCAAACAAACTGGATCGATCAGACCAGAAAACGGTGGAAGTATCGCCGACCTGCATTCGCTGTTTGGAATCCTTCGAGAGCAAATGATTTAACGCCGTGGTATAGGCAAATGCAGATGCTTTGCCAATGGGCGCATTGAGGCCCTGCTTTTTTCCAAATGAATTTGAAGCATCGAGGTTGAATGCCACGATGTTTGCCCCAGTCGACTGTGCACCCCAAACACCTTTGATTGAAGGATGCAATCGTGCCAGCGGCTGGTTCGTGTTTCCTGTAAGTAAACATGTGCCCTTTTCCCCCTCGTCCAAGGCATGCATCTCTTCAATAGCATCGCGGACCGACGGATGATTGATGATCAGATATTGCTCCATCGCCAATCTGAAACTGACATTCGCTCCGGATGTTTCAACCATCTCTTTCCATCGCTCGGAAAACCGAGTCTGCAAGATAGAAATCTTGGCTTCATTTCTTAGAAATCTCAACAATGCAACAATTCCCTCGTTTTCATTCATCTGCAATGCTGAAATTTTATCGATGAAAGCCCGATGTTGCTCCAGAACTCGTTCTGGCTTTCCTTTCAAATTATATCCAAGAGTATATTCAACGTTCTCCCAGCCCAAATTCGAGGCAATTCCCGAGGTCTTCTTCACAGCCATAGGAACAAGGAATGACTTAATTCTCTTCTTTTTACCTTCGACTTCGATCGTATTTTCAATTTCAACGGGGGTTCCGTCTTTGTCTAGAACGATGATGAAAGGAATTTCCTTGTTCTCCCAACCATCTCTTGGGAGGTCGTCTTTTCGGTCGAAATACCCCTTGAGCGCCTGGAGAATCATCGGTGAACCTCCGGACTTTGAGATGAGGGAACAAGGATGGTTCCAGCTTTCATTTCTGCTCGAAAGAACATTGGACGAATGTCATCTGGGTTCGAATAATCGAGATCGAAGAGCATCCACCCCAGATCCCTGGTTTCCCCAATGGAAGGAATGTTCATTGCCCCGGCATCTGCAAGACGAACATCAGCGGCAAATTCACGACATCCCAGATAGGGCTGATGAAAGTGCTGCCCCTTGCGAGCTCGGCGTTCGAACATGGCGGCGTATTTCGCTTCCGTCTCCGGAGGTGCCGAATTGCCAGCACCGGCAGCGGCCAATTCATCTCGATCCTGCAACCAGTCTGGAACTCGGTTCACCGTCTGGCTCCTTCGATCCGGTGGAAGAAAATCAAATTCGCCATGCAAGCGATATCTGACGTCCCGCAGAAACAAACCTGCTCGCTGCTGCCGATCATCCTCGATGAATACTCCCGATGACCGCGGTGAAGCGATTTTCCCGATCTCGTTCCGGCGAACCGACACCCACTTTATCGGTGCCAGCACATCGATGCGCGTGATTCGCCAGGATATGGCAGGTTTCCAGAGAATCGCATCGAAGATCGCCCTTGCAGCGGACGGGGTGATCACATCGTAGCTCACCCGCTCCACCTTCATTTCCGGGCGGGTGAAGCAGGCGAATTCCCCCCGCACGTCGAGACAGAATCCTTTCATGGCTGCCGTCCTTTCATGAACTTATATGAACAGATCTTCCGGCAAATATTGCTGACGATGAATATCCAGACCGACATTTTCACTATACAGTGTGCTATCTATCTGCACGAGAATAGAATCATGCAGACATTCGATGAATCCAACATCCTGCATTCTCTGCGCATGGGCTCTCGAGAGATTCACGACATACCGCTGCAAGGCCCGCATCGTTTCCTTTCCCAGTCCGCCATATCGTAAGGCATCGATCAAATCATCGTTCCCATCGTATCGAACGACAACCGGAACGGCATACTCGTCGATCAATCGGAATTCATCGCCAGCCGTTCGGAACTGCACATGGCCATCAGGGTTGGCGTTCCGGACCAGATTTTCGATCAGCCACTCTCGTCCGAGATCGTTTACATCACCATAGAGCTTCTGAAAATACATCCGAAACGAGTCGGGATGATCGGGCTGAAAGCCGGGCATCGAAGCCAGCACTCTCGTTGCCGATTCTCCCTTTCGCAACAATCCGGGCGGGGAAGGTTCGGGAGGCACGAACACAACCACCTTCCCCAGGCAGTCGAGAGAGCCTTCGCGATTGCATCGTCCTGCAGCCTGGTTGATCGAATCGAGACCTGCCAAGGCGCGATATACAACCGGAAAATCCAAATCCACGCCCGCTTCAACGAGTTGCGTGCTGACAACACGCACCGGACCATCGTCTTTCAGTCGTTCCTTGATCGTCCGGATGATCTTGGAACGATGAGCACCGCACATGAGAGCCGAAAGATGGATCGTTCCCTCCGGCATCGCCCTCCAGAGGTCGTAGCAATCCTTGCGCTTGTTAACGATGCACAGAACACGCTCGTGGCCGGAAATCTCCTGGGCAAGCTCTTCCCAGGCACGACGTTGATTCACGTCTTCAGGAAACTGAATATCCGTGCGTTTCAGGTTTTCATACAGTTTTCCGGGATTTGGAACGATTTCGGCGGGTTGCGTGCAAAGACTGTCGAGAGCAGGCTGCGTTGCAGTTGAAAGGACGACGGAAACTCCGAAATCGAGAACCAATCTGTTGATCGCTTCGACACAGGGAATCAGCCATTTCGGCGGAAGCAGTTGCGCTTCATCGAGGATGACGACGCTTTCGACTATGTTGTGGAGCTTGCGACATCGCCCTGGTTTTGCGGCATACAACGATTCAAAGAATTGTACATTCGTCGTAACGATGACCGGCGCATCCCAGTTTTCGGCAGCAAGGGCAAGCTCGGGGCGCTCACGTTCGCGTTCCGGAGAAAGATTCGAATGATGCTCAACCACGTTCTCTGCGCCGAAAAAGCGGCGCAGGACATCTGCGGTCTGTTCGATGATGCTCGTATATGGAATGACATAGATGATTCGCCGTTTTCCATGAATGACCGCATGATCGAGAGCAAATGCCGTTCCCGAAAGGGTTTTTCCACCTCCGGTCGGAACCGTCAGCGAAAACAGGCCGGAAGTCCTGCGTGCCGATTCACGGCAGGCATGCAAAATGGATGAGCGTATTTCGTTGATTTTCTTGCCAGGATCTTCTTCCTTGGCACGATTCATCATTCTATCCATTTCACGATCAAAGCCGCGTTTCAAATCGGCGAGCGTTGGGAACACCGGCCTACTGGCGGTGCGTTCCGGGGACATGAATCTCTCCGTGTCGAGAAAATCGGCATCGACGAGGCATGAATACAACATCCGAACCCAAAAGTGATAGGCAATGGCCAACCCGTTGCTGCAGGCCATCGAACATGCAGGAAGTTTCAGTGAAGTCTTCACCAGATCATTGCGCCATTTATCCCTCTCACGGATTGCATCAAGATTCGCTCTTTCGCTCTCGATTCTGTGGCTCAACGCGTCCTGCCCCCCATGCCAGTTCGGCAGACCGGCATGATGACCGGCTATGACATATGCCAGGGCTTTCCCAAGTGGACCTGGCCACTGGTTCATTCCGATGATGGCTCCGACGCCCGAGTGATTGACCCTTCCGCCAGAATCGTCATCGAATTCGGAGGCTTCCAACCCGTTTTCTCGGCGGAGATATCCTTGAAACGCCGGATGCGCCTTCCCCACATCATGAAGAAAGCCCGATATCCAGCCCCATTCTGCCGATTGGAACTTATCGGCAAACGCAGAGGCATACTCCGCGGCAGCATGAAGGTGGCCTTCGAGAGATTGCCATCTGACACTTCCATCTTGGCATCGACGGGTATGGGCATAAAGCTCCGGCATGCAAGTCACCTCGCATTGAAATCAATATACTTTTTCAACTATATTATTTTGAAGCATCGAGTGTCAACATCCTGTTTGGAAAATCTTTTCCAGAATATATGGAGCGCCGGCCAAGAATCTTATCGGGCCACATGACCCGTCGTTCTTTGGCGACAGACTGATCGTGTCTCGTCTTTTCCGTTTTTGGTATCATAGGCAACATGAGTATGAGCGAATCGGAAGCATTTGCGAAGACGCAGTTCAGGCTGTCGGGGCATCTGTTTTTTATCGTGTTTGGTATTATGTTTATTGCGATAGAAACACTGCTCGGACAACTTTTTTATCTTACGCTCGAACGGGGGATTCTGCTGATCCTGGGGTTGGGCATCGCGCTCACGGCGATCGCCCTGTTCGCGCGGCGGCTCGTCGACGCGGTACTCGGGCGGTGTGGCATGATGATGCCAACGATCGTGTTGTGGATGTATCCGCTCGCGACCCTCGCCCTGACGTGGCTGCTCTCGTGGGTCCTTCTGAAAGTCGTTCCGGACATCGCGGGGCGGGGCTGCTGGACCGGCCTGCTGAGGCTGAATGCGAAAACGGTCACCGGCGCCTTCAACGGGCCGTTTCTATCTTTCTTCCTCGTCATCCTCGCCTGGACGCTCGTCGAAGCCTGGCGGTATCTGCGCTGGTCGATCGGCTGGGCGGATTTCGTCACGCAACTCTCCGCCGAAGGCGGCCTGCCGCCGGTCGAGGTCATGGCTCAGCGGCGCGAACGTCAGCGGGAAATCGAAGCCGACCGCGAGAAGGCGAGGCACTGGAACCGTTGGGCAACCCTGGCCGTTTTCGCAGGCATGATCGGCGCCTTCGTCTGGATCACCTTCTTCCGCCCGGAACTTATCCTGTATTACCGCGGAATGGCGCAGCTGAGGACGTTCCAGAAGCCAGAGGCCGCGCTCGCCGCGTTCGAGCAGCTCATCCGGAAATATCCGGACTACCGATATGCCGACTCGGTCAAGTATTACATCGCCTGGGTCGAAGAACGCCGGCTGAACCGGTTCGCCGACGCGGCGCGTTCCTACGAGGTCTACCTTCGCGAATACGGCTCCGACAACGTTTGGGCCGACGACGTTCTTGCGAACCTCGTCCGCCTCTCGCTCGACAAACTGAACGATCCGGCGGCGGCACTCCGCTGGACGGCGGAATACCGGCGCACCTTCCCCGAAGGGATCATGGCGCCGCACGTCGCCCTCTACGAGATCCGCGCCCTGATGGCCCTCGGCCGCACCGACGAGGCGCGCACCGCCCTGGCGGCCGCACGCAGTCGGTTTGGCGCCACCGACGTCATCATCTACGACAGCGAAGACGACTACGCCGGCCGCATCCCCTTCGAAGCCGCCGCCGCCGCCCTTGGTCTGTAGCCACTTCCGTTTCAAACTTCACTCTTCGAACTTCAAACTTCCTTTCTCTCCCGTGGTATACTTCGGCGGGATCGAGATTCTTCGCAGAGGAACATCTATGGCCGAAATACGCACGCTCAAAGGCGATTGTCAGATACAGCGCGAACTTGAGGACCTCGTCACCGACCTCAAGTCCACCCTCATCACCAAACGGCTCAAGGCCGTGAAGTCGCTGGGGAAGCTGAAGACGCCCCTGGCCGTCGATCCGCTGAAAGACGTGCTGGCGGACCGCTCGAAAGAGGTGCGGTGCGCCGCCATCGAGGCGCTCGCCGCGATCGGACCGGCGAATCTCGTCGAACTGATGATACCGCTCTCGCGCGACCGTTCGGCCGACGTGCGACTCCGGGTCGCCTACGCCCTAACAGGCCGCGACACCGAGGAGGCCGTCCGGTGCCTGCTCGACCTGATGCGCGACCTCAAGGACAGCGTCGCCGTGATGGCGGCGAAATGTCTCGCCCGCAGTCCCCGGGCCGCTCTTGCGATCCTGATCCGCCAGTTCGGTGACAAGAACTGGAAGATCCGTTCGCGGTCGGCGATGGCCGTCAGCCGCATGGGCCGCACCGCCGCCGATGCACTCAAGGCCTCGCTCGACGATCCCGATCCGAACATCCGGTTCTGGTCCGCCATCTGCCTCGGCCGCCTGCGCGACCGGAGCCTCACGAAAGACCTCGTCGCCAGGCTCTCCGACCCGGAAACAGGCGTGCGGATGGCCGTTCTGCGGGCCCTGCGCGAGATCGGCGACCCAAGCGTCGTCGGAAAACTTTTCGAAGCACTGTCCCAGCCGTCCGAGCAGGTTCGAGACCTGATCTACGAGACATTGAAGGATTTCGGCACCCATTCTATACCTTTCCTTATGGAATCACTCTCCAGTGAATACTGGATGGGACGCTCGCTTGCCGCCCGCGCCCTCGCCGAGATGGGCAGCGAGGCAATCTCGCCCCTCACGGCTGCACTCGAAAGCCAGGATAAGGAACGGCGGTTCTGGGCCGTCAAGATCCTCGGCCAGATGCGTGAGGAGTCGGCCCTGCCCGAGATCCGGAAGTTCCTCACCGACCAGGATTCGGAAATCCGCATGGCCGCCGTCCAGGCTCTGGGGGGGTTCCCCCAGGCCGACACCGTTCCGATGCTCGTCGAAAGATTCCTCGATCCCTCCTGGGTCGTCCGCCGTGAAGCGTGCAGATCGGCCGTCGCCTGTGGCATGCCGGCCGTTCAGGCGCTCCTCAACGCCCTCGGCTCGGTCGAAGAGGACGTGCGATACTGGGCGCTGCGTGCGCTCGGAGACATCAGACCCGCGGGCATCTTCCCGGAGATCGTGAAACTGCTTCGCGACCGGTCCTGGACGATCCGTAAAACCGCGTCCGACGTGCTGAGCACGTTCGGAAGCGAAGCTCTGGTCGAACTGACGAACCTGGCTTCCGAAGGCGACTCCGAGGTCCGATACTGGGTGCTTCAGGCCCTCGGAAAGATAGGATCGAATATATCTCTCCCCCTCCTGTTCCGCGCCCTCGAAGACCCTTCCGAGGCGATTCGCAACTCGGCCCAGAAAGCTCTCGCCAACTACGGCACGAGCATCCTGGATGACCTGCTGGCCCTGTTCAAGAGCGACAAGCGACGGCTGCTGGAAAGCGTCGTCCAGACCCTGCGCCAGATGCCCGCCGAGCTCGTCGTACCGCGTCTCTGCCAGGCGCTGGGCAAGTATGACGAGCATTTCAGCTACTGGATCCGGCGCGTGCTCGAAGGGTTCCCCGCGCAGGCGCGCAAGCCCATCATCCAGCTGCTCGAGAGCAAGGCGAACGAGGTCCGGCGCCAGGCGATCCTGGCCCTCGGCCAGATCGGCCGCCAGGAGGATGCCGAGACCGTCGCCGCGCACCTGAAGGACGAACACTGGCCGGCCCGCATCGCCGCGGCCGAGACGCTCGGAACGCTTTCGGCGCCCGAATCGGTCGAGGCCCTGCTCGACGCGCTCGAGGACGACGACGAGGACCTGTCGATGGCGGCCTGCAAGGCCCTTGGCCGCATCGGCGACGACCGCGCGGTGCCCGGCCTCATGTCCGCCCTACAGCGCGAGTCGTGGACCGTCAAGGCCCACGCCGTCCAGACGCTCGGCCGCATGAAGGCCCGACGGGCCATTCCCGATCTGCTCCGGATGCTCGACGAAGAGGCGCTCGACCTGAAGATCCCGGTCGTGCGGGCCATAGGCGAGATCCGGTATGCGGACAGCTACAAGGCCCTTCGCGAGAGATTCGAACGGGAAATCGACATCGAGGCCCGCGTCGCCTATATCGACGCGTTCGCCCTGCTCGGCCAGCCGGCGATCGTGCCCGAGCTCGTCGAGCTCCTCAAGCCAATCCACCCCTGGGAGGAACGGCGCGCCGCGATCAAGGCCCTCGGCCAGCTGCGCCCGCCCGCCGCCCAGGCTCCGCTTCTCGAAGTGCTCAAGGACAACGACCCGCTGATCAGCCGCGAGGCCCTGACGGCGCTCAAGACCATCATGCCCCCCGAGGAGTTCCGCCGGATGGAAGACCTGCTGAACACGACCAGGCGCAAGCAGGAAGCGTTCCAGAGCCACTTTCAGGAAGGCATGCGGCAGATGCGACTCGGCGCGATGGCCGACGCCGAGCGCGAGCTCAAATCCGCGCTGAAGATCAACCCGAAGGCGGCCTACGTCTACTCGGCCCTCGGGAACCTGTATTACAAGACCGGAAAGCTTATCGACGCCACCAAGGCCTACGTGGCAGCCGTCCAGGTCGAGCCGCGCGACATCACCCTCAGGCTCAATCTCGGCATGGTCTATTATCGGCGCCGCGCGTACAGAGAGGCACTTGCCACGTTCCAGGCCATCGCGAACGCGGTCGACCCACGCAGCCAGCACGGCACGTATTCGGCCAAGATGATCGAAAAGATCCAGATCGAGGCGAAACAACTCCAGGGAAGCGTCTGACGGAATCGTCGACGCGAGGGCTCCACCCCTCACGGAACCAGTGACCCCGGCACAATGCACACAATCGTCCCTCCCGAGGTCGCCGAGCGGCGCCGTCTTCGCGGCGTCTCGGCGGCTTTATATATAATTCTTATTATATATTTTATTTTTTCCTATCTTTCTTCCGCCGATGCGAAGCCGTGCAGATTCTGCAACGTTTCGATAGCCAACCAGGCGACGGTGTGCCCATCGTGTCTACGGGCGATCGCATGGCCATCCACGCCGCCGCGTTCACGACGGGCGGTCGTCGTGGTCCGAACGGGCCGAGACGCGTTCATCCGCGGTCCGAACGACGCGCTTCCGTCGGCACGCACGGCGGCGAATGCCGGCGGCCCATCGTCCGGGCCCCTGGGCTCCTGGTATTCGGCGACGGGGTTGCGATATCTCGTGCGCTTCGACATCCCGGAAGCCTGCCGGGAAGCCGGCATCGATCCGGCCTCCTGGACCCCGAACCGCGCCACGCTCGTGGTGCGCCTCACGCCGGAGGGTGACGCCCGCGAGGATGTTCCGCTCGTTGTTTACGCCCTCGCCCGTCCATTCGAAGAGGGAACAGGCTCCCCGGGTCTGAATTTCCGGAACGACCGGGGCTGTACCTGGTTCCGGGCGACAACCGAACTTCCGTGGGCGACAGCAGGAGGGGATTATTTTTCCCAGCCGCGCGCCTGGGGGACACTGCCCCGCACGGGGGCGGCCGAGGTCGAGATCGATGTCACCGATATCATCCGTACGGTCTTCGATGCGCATCACAGAATGGGGAAGTGGGAGGATTTCGGCCTGATCCTCATGCGGGATCCCGAAACACCAGCCCGCTGCACGTATCGCATCATGTACAGCCTCGAGGCCGCGTCTGGCGCCAGCCTTTCCCAGCCGGTCCGCTCTCCGGAGCTCTTTCTCGAGTAGCCGACCCAGGGGCCCCGACATGCAGCGAGCGACGTCGCGGCGACGTCGCAGAGGCCTGCCGCAACCGACATGAAACCCGTGTCACAAGCCTTGGAAGCTATTTCTGCATCCCTGGCACGCGCATTGCGATATCGGTTGGCGAGTGTGAAAAACCACTTCGAAGAACCACGAGGAGGTATGAAATATGAATCTCTGGAACTTTTTCAAGGAAATGGAAGACCTGCAGAGCCAGCTCGGCGATCTGACGCGCGAATTCGGCGCAGGCCGTTTCCCGAAGCTCGCCTTTCTGCCGGGGCTGTCGGCCAGACACTTCCCGCTGATGAATATCGGCAGCGATGAAAACAACGTGTTCGTCGAAGCTATTGCCCCCGGGGTCGACCCCGAAAGTCTCAAGGTCAGCGTAGTGAAGAACTCGCTCACCATCAGCGGGCAGAAGACCAAATCGACGATTCCAGACGAGGCATATCACCGCTGCGAGCGCGCCGCCGGCAAGTTCGTCCGCACGATCGAGCTTCCCGTCGACATCGATGCCGAGAAGGTTTCGGCCGAGTACAAGAACGGCATTCTGTCGCTGACCCTTCCGAAGGCCGCCGCCGCCCGCCCGCACCTGATCGAGATCAAGCACAGCTGACGCGTCGCCGGCACCGGAAACGACGCATGACGATGAATACAGGAGGAAATACCATGGCTGAGAAGACTGTTCCCGAAATCAAGAAGGAAGCACCGGTCATTCAGCGTGAAGTGACCCGCAACCGCGAGTATTTTGCCACGCCGCTCGTCGACATCTACGAAACCAAGGATGGCCTGACGGTTATGGCCGATCTGCCCGGAGTCACGAAAGAGGGCCTCAAGGTCCAGGTCGAAGACGGCATTCTGACGATCGAAGGCAAGGCGCCGATCTCCCAGCGCGAGGGGCTTCTGGTCAAGGAATACGAGCCAACCAACTTCTTCAGACAGTTCGAACTCTCGGAAAACGTCGCCCAGGACAAGATCACAGCAGAACTGAAGCACGGCGTTCTCACGCTCATCCTCCCCAAGGCCGAGGCGGCCAAGCCCCGCGAAATCCAGGTCTCGGTAAGCTGACGCACATCGGCAGACCGGCCAGGGCGCAGATTTCGATGTTCAGGAATCTGCGCCCCGTTCTTTTTGTGCCGTGATTACCCCGAGACCGCTTCCCCAATGAGACACAAAGGCACGGAGAGACAAGAAAATGTTCCGAAAATCACCACCAAGATACAAAGACCTTTTCACCGCCGAGGCACAGAGGCGCAGAGATTGAAAAAATGTACTAAGATATTTTCCTCA
>MWAR01000589.1 GCA_002068715.1 bacterium ADurb.Bin374 | reverse complement strand
CGAGCCGACCGTCGGTCTCGACCCGAACCAGATCATCGAGATCCGCAATCTGATCAAGGACCTTTCGAAAGACCACACGGTCATTCTCTCGACCCACATTCTCTCCGAAGTCAGCATGACCTGCAAACGCGTGGTCATCATCAACGAGGGCCGCATCGTCGCTGAAGACAGCGTCGAGAACCTCGAACGTCAGGGTGGGGCGGCGACCTCGTTCCGCATCGGCCTGCGGCCGGCCTCGCTCGACTGGAAGGCCTGCTTCACCGGTATCGAGGGCGTGAAGGTCGACGGCGAACAGAACGACGGCCCCATCGTGCGGTTCAGTCTTTCGTTGCCAGACCACGCCGCGTACGACGGCGTCTTCAAGGCCACGGTCGCGAAAGGCCATGTCTTCACCGAAATCACGCCTGCCCGGGCGTCGCTCGAAGAGGTGTTCCTGCGCCTGACCCGGAGCGAGGAAAACGGCACTGGCGACTCGGCCACGGAAGGAGGGAAGGCGGCATGAAAGTCTTTGCGATAACGAAAAAAGAGCTGCAGACCTACTTCTTCTCGCCCGTCGCGTATCTCGTTTTCGCCTCGTTCCTGCTCGTCGTGGGCTATCTCTTCTGGATCGTCCTCGTCTCGAGCAAGCTGGCGACCCTCGAACCGCTGCTGTACAACGCGGCGTTCGTGCTGCTGCTCGTCTCGCCCGTGCTGACGATGCGCCTCATCAGCGAGGAGCGTCGCGCCGGCACGATGGAGCTGCTGCTCACCTCGCCGATTTCGCCGTCCGAGATCGTGATCGGCAAGTTCCTGGCGTGCTTCATCCTGTATCTATTGTTGATACTATTGACGTTCCAATACCCGCTGATCATGTCGATGTACGCCGAGAAGCTCGACATGGGCCCGATCATGAGCGGGTATATCGGCCTGATCCTGCTCGGCGCCGCGTTCATCTCGGTCGGTCTGTTCGCCAGTTCGCTGTGCGAGAACCAGATGATAGCCGCGATGCTCAGTTTCGGCGCCATGCTCTGTTTCTGGGTCTTCGGCTGGGCGAAATACGCCCTCGACAACGCGCTCGGGGAAATCCTCGGCCAGCTCTCGCTGTTCGAGCGGTACTCCGAGTTCCTGAAAGGCGTCGTCGACTCGGGCAACGTGATATTCTTCGTCGTATTCATCGTGCTGTGGCTGTTCATGGCCACGCGCGTCGTCGAATCGGACCGCTGGAGGTGATGAACCATGACGACGCACAGACGTGACACCCGCTCCATCCTTCCCGTTCTCGCCCTGATCGCCGGGCTTCTGCTGCTGCTCGCTTCCGGCATCGGATACCTGATGTTTCCCAGCAAGGGAACAATAGCAATCGGTATTCTTGCCTCCGGCGCATTCCTGATTCTCGGCGCGTTCGTCGCCTCGCCGCGCACGCTGAAGGAGATCGTCACCAGCCGCACCTCGTGGCTCATCGTGAACGACGTGATCCTGGTGCTGGCCATCGTCGGCATCGGCGTGCTCCTCTCCTATATCGGGTTCAGGCGGCATATCCGGTATGATTTCACCCGCGACCGGCTGTTCTCGATCTCCGACTCGACGATCAAGGCCCTGCGCGGTCTGAAAAAGGACGTGAAGATCACCGCCTTTTACCCGAAGGGCTCGCTCGAGTTCACGATGGTCGACGACCTGCTGCGGGAATGCCGCCGCAACACCGACCGGCTTTCCGTGAAGATGGTCGACCCATTCCGCGACCCGATGACGACCAAGGCCATGAACGTGCACGCGGCCGGCACAGTCGTCGTCCAGTGCGAGAACCAGCGTAAGGATATTCCTGCGAATGAGCTGTTCCTGCAGCCCCCGCCCTATGCACAGACACGCGAACCTCCGAAATTCCAGGGGGAACAGGCGATCACCTCTGCCCTGCTCAACGTGACGAGCGGTGCCAAACGCAAGATCGCCTTCGTGAAGGGCCACGAGGAGCCGGGCCTGACCTCCTACAAGCCCGACGGTCTCGCCGCTGCCCAGCAGTTCCTCGCCCGCGAGAACTACGATACGATCGAAGTTTCGCTGATGGAAGGCATTCCGACCGACACCACCGTGCTGGCCATCCTGTCGCCGGCGAAGGGCTTCCACCCCGACGAGATCAAAAATCTCAGACAGTATGTAAGCGAGCGGAAAGGCGCCCTCCTCGTCGCGCTGAATCCCGACAACAAAGCCGCCGAGCTCGAGCAGTTCCTGAGCGAGACCTTCAGCGTCACCTGCAACTCCGAGATCATCATCAGCCCGCGCGGCATGAACGGCGATCTGTCGATCGTCATTCCCCGCTACAGCCCGCACCCGATCGTGAAGGAGCAGATGGAGCGCAACTCCGCCGTCCTGATGCAGGTCGCGCGCGGCCTCAATATCGAGCAGCGCGAAACCTACTCGTCGCTCGCGTTCCTTCGCACCGACGAGAACTGCTACGGGAAACGGCCGCCGTCCTCCGTGCTCCAGGGCCAGATCCAGTTCGACCCGAACACCGACGTGCGCGGCCCCCTCAGCCTCGGACTGGCCCTCGAAGGAAAAGGAACCGCCAGCGGAAGCCGGGTCGTCATCTACGGCGATGCCGATTTCGCGACGAACATGCTGCTCCAGGTGCAGGGTAACGCCGATCTCGTCGTGAACACGTTCAACTGGCTCGCCGGTCAGGAACAGCTGATCTCGATCAGGCCCAAGCAAATCGAGTTCGCCCAGATCGTCCTCGACGCCGAAGCGTCGCAGCGCATCATGATCATCTGCGTCGTCGTTTCCCCGCTGCTCGTAATGCTGCTGGGCGGCGCCGTCTGGTGGTCCCGCAGGAGGGTGTGAGCCGTGAAAAAACGATATCTGACGACCGGCATCGCCGTTATCGCGTTCATTCTGCTCTTCCTTTACGCCAACGTCTACGAGGTCGATGTCATTCCCGAGCCCGGGAAGGACAAACCGGTCCAGCTCGCCGCCACAGCGAACGCCGACGTGCGCGCGCTTGCCTGGCAGGCCGGCGGCGTCCCGGAGATCCGTCTCGAAGCCAACGGAACTGGATCCGACAAAAAGTTCTCGATCGTGAAACCTCGTGCCTGTCGCGCCGACAACGACGTGGCGGCCGGAATCATCAGGGCCTTTTCGGATCTCCAGTCTGATCTGACCATCACGGCGACCGAAACCGCCTCATTCGGCTTGGGATCCGATTCGCCCCGGCTCACCATCGAGATCGGAAGCACCGCGACGGTCCTGACCCTCGGCCACCCGGCCCCGGTCGGCGGCTCCGTCTATGTCCAGCGGAAGGACGATCCGAACGTATACGTCGTCGACAACAGCGTCGTTACGGCGTTCCGCAAGAGCCTGTCCGACCTGCGCGACAAGGCGATCTTCACCGAGGACTTCACCGACATCGCCTCGGTCACCGTCGTGAACGGATCGGCGACGTTCGAACTCGCGAAAACCTCCACAGGCTGGGACATGTCGGCTCCGGTCAGCATGCCTGCTGATGCTGGCGAGGTGTCATCCCTGATCTACGGCATCCACGATCTGAAAGCCGATCGGTTCGTCGAGGAGTCCACTCCCGAATCGGCGGTCCAGGGCTTCGATACGCCATCCTACAAGGTCGTGATGCGCACGCCGGCCGGCAAGACCTTCGAGTTCGCCGTCGGGGCCGAGAACGATGGGTTTGCCGCCGTGAAGCGCTCGGGAGACGAAGAGACGTATCTCGTTTCCCTGACATCCCTGGCACGGGTGAAAAAGGATTTCGCGGCCCTGCGCACCAAGGACCTCCCCGCGATGCCGCCCCTCGATGTGAAACACCTGTCGATGCGTGTCGGAACCGAGACGTTCGAACTCACCCTCTCCAGCGGCACCTGGAAATTAGAGGGTCGCACCATCGACAAGAGCCATATCGAAGGAGTGCTTCAGTCATACGCCAACTGCCGGATCCAGGAGTTCCTCCCGGACGACGAGAGGAAGGCGCACGGTCTCGATGATGTGAAAGCCTGCGATCGCCTCGTCCTCAAATCCGATAAGACCGAGCGAACTGTTTTCTTCGGCGCGCACGAAGAGATCGAAGTGGTGATCCGGCTCGAAGGAGAAAAGGAGTTG
>MWAR01000588.1 GCA_002068715.1 bacterium ADurb.Bin374 | reverse complement strand
GGCACCAGCCACCGACCCCGGGAGAACCGGATCAGACACACCCGATACCCTCAAATGATCTTCTGACCGCCATTCCGATGGCAGGAACATCCGAACCATGGATTTTCACCACTTTCCACTGTTGACCGAGCTTTTCGGCTGGCTCAGAACGACCTGGGCCTGGCCTGGCCTCGAAGAAGTCGGCCGTTTCCTCGGCACGCACCTCATCTCCGGCATGATCCCCGCGTTCTTCATCGCCGGCGCGATCGCCGTCTTTCTCGATAAGCAGCGCATCACCAGGCTCATGGGGCCGCAAGCTCCCGCCTGGATCGCGTATCCGATCGCCTCGTTCGCCGGGGCGATCCTGACGGTCTGTTCCTGCGGCGTCATTCCTATATTTACAGGCATATTACAGCAGGGGGCGGGTATCGGCCCGGCTTTCACATTCCTGTTCTCGTCGCCGGCGGTCAACCTCATCGCCCTGATGTATACGTCTACCTATATGGGCCTCGGGTTCACCGCGGCCCGTTTCGTCGCCGTCATCGTCGTATCCATCCTGATCGGTCTCCTGATGCGGCTTCTATTCCGCGAACCCCCGCCCGAGGCCGCCCCCGCTCTTCTGATGGCCGAGGAGGAGAACGACCGCACCGACGGGCAGACCCTCATCTTCTTTCTCCTGCTCCTGCTGATCATGCTCACATCGACGGGCATCTTCGACCGGTATCTCAGGCCTGACCCCGTCGCCATCAACTCTCCCATGCTGACATCCGGAATGATCCGGGCCCTCGACTTCCTGCTGTCGAAGCTTCTGTTGATCTTCTTCGAAATCACGATCCTTGCCGGGGCCCTTTGGAAATGGTTCCGGCCGGACGAGGTGAAGCAGTGGCTGAAAAAGTCCTGGAGCCTCTTCGTGATGATCTTCCCCACGGTTCTTCTCGGGATCTTCATTTCCGGCCTGCTCGCCGCCCTCATCCCGCTGACCCGGTACATGTCGCTCTTCGCCGACAACTCGATCGAATCGAACCTGATGGCGGGCCTGATCGGCTCCCTGATGTATTTCGGAACGATCGTCGGCGTTAACATCGTGTCTACCCTCGTCCACTTCGGCATGCACACCGGCCCGGCCATGACCCTCATCCTTTCGGGCCCCGCCGTCAGTCTTCCGAGCGTCCTCGCGCTCCAGGTGGTCGTCGGCAGAAAGAAGGTCTTCGCCTTCCTCCTGCTCGTCATTCTCCTCACCGCGGTCAGCGGATATATATACGGCATGATATAGCATCGGTTTACAACCGCCGGACCGGATGTCGGAAGACAAAAAAAGGCTTGCACCGGTATTCCGGGCACATCGCCGCTCGTTCCTTCAGCGAGAACTCCGCGATTCGGCTGTTGTGAAAACCGATGCGCCTGCTCTGCGGTTATCTCCGGGGTGACGGTGAGGGGAAGAGTGTGGTATAAAGGTGTCGGTTCTGTCGGAGTGACGAAGGAATTCGCTCCGGGGCACGGAATGGTTGTCGTACAGTAATTCGAAAGGATCGTGTCATGTCGAAGAAGACTGCTGCTGATCTCAATCCCATCCAGGATTTGATGAAGGAAGGGAAATATGACGAGGCCCGGCCTCTGCTCCAGGAGTATCTGAAACACAAGCCGGATGATCCGCTGGCACTGCGCCTGTACGGCAACACATATGCCTATACCGGCTTTCTCGGCAAGGCCAAGAAAATCTGGAAGGAAGCCATCCGGAAGTTCCCGGACAACATCGACCTGCTGTACAACTACGCCCTTGCCTTCTACCTGCAGGGCGATTTGGAAACGGCCTACCGGTATTGGAAGCGTGCGCTTGGCCTGAACAAGAAAGATTCCGAGATCCTGTTCAGCCTCGGCCAGGTCGCGCGTGATCGCGGTATGCTCCGCCGGGCGGTTTCCTGGTGGAGGAAAGCCCTCCAGATCGATCCCTCCAATGTCGAAACGATGAACAACATCGGCACCGCCTTCGCTTCCCTCGGCATGTTCGGAAAAGCGTCACTCTGGTATGAGAAAGCGCTAGCCGAAGATCCCGACTACGCTCTCGCCCACCTGAACCTCGCCAATGCGAAGTTCGAACTCCACCAGTTCGACGAGGCTTCGGCACATGCAGAAAAGGCCGCCCAGCTCGACCCGTCGAGCCACCTCGAAGCATCGGAGACCCTGATCAGGAAAGTCAAGGCAGCCCGGCCGGTTGTTGCAAACCCGGCAACGGACACGAGGAAAGCCGAAGCGTAAAGAAAACGCCGATATTCCGTATACGCTCGCAGCCCCGGGTCAGATCGGCCCGGGGCTGCGTCTTATAGCTATATATCTAGAGCTTTATTGAAACTTCCGAGAGATTCTCAGTTCAGGGCGTCGACGGCAGACGGAACGTCGTCGGCGCACAGGCCGGTGACGACGACCCGGCGGTTGAACCGCAGGTGCTCGTTTTCCCTGGACAACCGTTCGTTTTCTAGTTTCGCGCTGCTCAACTCCCGGTTCATTTCGGCGTATTTAGCCGTCATCTCGGCCAGCACACCCTGAAGTTCCCGCATTTCCGACGCAATCGAGTCGATAAAGGAGCACAACGACGGCGAATCGATTTCCCGGGCCATCTCCGTGACCGAATTTTCCTGCTGCGGCATATCACCCTCCGATGAAGTCGAACCACTATGTTCCACAACCTTCATCGGCCAACCCCGCCCACGGGCTTAGCGGTTGGTGAAAAGTCATTCCGCCAGGCCGTGTGGATCGGAGCCGACGCACATCAGCCCGTAGGGCCCAGACCCGGCAGTCGCTTTGAAAAAATACTCGTATCTGTTTCCCTTTGCAGGGCACTGAGGCGGAGCAATGAGATAGCCGGCTTTCCAGAGCACATGCGCCGGATCACTGGCGAGTTCCCGCGTGAATCTGTGCTCCTGGCAGTAGACCTCGATCGCGTCCCTGATCAGCCTGTTGTTGGCGTAACAGGCCCGTTGCCTTGCCATGGGCCCGATGGGAAGCCAGGTCGGCGATACTTCGCGAATGACGATGACCAGCAGCAGCATCGCGCCGACGCCCATGACGATGCCGACCACCAGCACGCTCAGTGATGCCTGGAAACTCCTCAGGACAAGCCAGGTATCGTACAGCCAGCTTTTCCCGCTCCCCGGCTGTGCGTCGATGGTTCTGAGCTCGTCCTGCTTCGGCCGGGCAAGCCAGTATGCGCATTTCCGGCAGAAGCGCTGGCTCGGCAGAACATCCTGTTCGCATCTGGGGCAGCTGCGATAGGAATGATGACGCTCGATCGTCGATCTCATCGATTCTCTCCCATGCCGGCTCTCTCCCACTATACTCCCAACCCGCTTTCATTGGAAGCTCCCTCGTCATTCCCTTGATAAGCGACATTCACAGGGCCGGATGACGGATTTTCACCTCATATGCCCAATTTTCGCCATATTTCTCATCATGCAGCCCGGAAATGACGATGATTTGCTTGAAGTTAATATGGCATTTATTTTGCTATATGAATGCGGCCCTGTTTTGTCCGTTCCCGGCAGTCGGGCCCCATGAGAAGATGTATCCCCCGATGAAAGGGTTTCGAGATGAGAAGATCACCCCTGTGGCTCACCATTGTGCTGCTATTCGCCGCCTGCGCGGCGGTAAGCGCGGCTTACCCCGATCCGCCCCCCCTGCCTC
>MWAR01000587.1 GCA_002068715.1 bacterium ADurb.Bin374 | reverse complement strand
GTGTCAATCTTACCCCGGTCGCGTGCGTTTTTCGATTTGCATTCGTTCGGGGAATACAGTATAATACGCGGATATGGTAGCGAGTCTGACGGGTTTTGGGCGGGGTGAAGTGACGGATGCGACCGGCCGCGTGGCGGTCGAACTCAAGTCCGTGAACAACCGTTTTCTCCAGCTCGACGTGCACGTGCCCTGGGGCTACGGCTGGGCCGATGCGATGCTTCGCAGCCTCGTCAGCGAGCGCATTTCCCGCGGCAAGGTCTCGGTCAACCTCGAGATCGTCGACTATACCCCGACGCAGCAGGCCGTTGTAAACCGGCAGCTCTTGAAATCCTTCATCGACCTCGCCGCCGATCTTGAAAAGGAAACCGGCCGTGCGCTCCCGTTGCAGCTCGACGGCATGCTCGGGCTTCCCGGCGTCGTGAAGGTCGATTCAGAAAAGGCCGACCAGAACGTCATCTGGGCCCGCATCAAGCCGGTCGCGGAAAAAGCGATCGCCGCCTTCATCGAGTCGCGCAAGCGCGAGGGCGCGAACCTCGCCGCCGACATCCTGCGCCGCAGAGAGCGCCTCGATGAGTGCCGCAAGGCGATCGAAGAGCGCATTCCCCAGTATCGCGCCGCGTTCATCGAACGATTCACAGCCCGCATCAAGGAACTCGCAGGCCAGGCCGGGATCGAGGAATCGCGACTCGCCTCCGAGATCGCCATCTGGACGGACCGCTCCGACATCAGCGAGGAGCTGACCCGTCTCGCGAGTCATCTGAAAGAACTCGGCACCATCATGAACAGCTCCGAACCCATCGGCCGCCGTCTCGACTTCCTGCTCCAGGAGCTCAACCGCGAGGCGAACACGACTGGTAGTAAAGTTGGCGATATTCTTGTCATCCAGCAGGTTCTCGACATCAAGTGCGAGATCGAGAAGATCCGCGAACAGGCCCAGAACATCGAGTGAGAGTGTGAGGAGCATCGTATGAAGGTCCGTCTTCTCAACGTGGGGTTCGGCAACGTCGTCGTGGCCGGCCGCATCGTTGCCATCGTCAGCCCCGGTTCGGCTCCGATCAAGCGCCTCAAGGAAGACGCCAAGGAGCGGGGCAAGCTGATCGACGCGACCTACGGCCGGAAGACCCGCGCCATCGTCGTCACCGATTCCGATCATGTCATTCTTTCGGCGATCAACCCCGAAACCGCAGCGCTCCGCCTGCTTGGCCGCAAGATCGCGGACCACAGCGAGGAAGAGGCTACCGAAGAGATCAACCACACACCGGAGGTCGAATAAATGGCTCTGAAGTTCCGCTCACGCACCGAAATCACCGATCGCATCCCGAACAAATACGACGCCGTCATTGCCATTTCCCAGCGCGTCAAGATGCTGGTCGAAGGCCGCAAGCGGCTGATCGACACCGGCGACGAGAACTATGTGAAAGTCGCGATGGAAGAGATCGCCTCCGGAGCCCTCGAGATTGAGGTCGAAAAGTAAGCCTGCCGCGGCGCGTCTGCTGATCGTCATCGGTCGCGGGCTCGCCGCGGGCTTCGCACCTGATCTCGTCTGGCATTTTCAACAGGGCGGTTTTGAAACCCGCATTGCCCTTGCTCCCGAAGCCGAAGGGTGGGCCGCCCCTGAAGCTTTGCGCGCCCTGAGTGGAGCCCCGGTTCTTTTTCACGAACCGCATCCAGCCTGGGTTGAACGCACAGATGTTTTTGCCGCGACCGTTGCCATAGGTCTTTCACCCGCAACCATCTCTGATCTCACGCGTGGAGTTGCGCGTGCCTCTGCGCTCGACCTGATGCTTCGCCGCGGAGGGCCCCTGTTCCTCCTCCATGAGCCTTTCCCCGACGAAGGCGGACCGGTTGCACGCGAGTGCGCCGCGCTCGGACATACCCTCGTCGAGCTGCCGCGCCACCCCGGCACGTGGCGGAAAACGTTCGAGCGACTTCTCTCCGACGTGGTTTCACTCCTTTCCAGGCGCAGTTCTCTTGCGGCCTTCCCCGTGGCCGTCTCACGAACCGTTCCGGCACCTCTCGCCACGCTTGCAGGCGATGCGCCTGCATGGCTCGCCGAATTGAAGCGGCAGCTCCGCAGGCTCGGTTTTCCGGTTTCGGACGCGGCTCCTGAACATGCACCCAGGCTCCATATCGAAACATACGAGGGCCCTTTCCCGCTTCCTGAAAAAAAAGGACGAAGCTCCGCCCTGAGCGTGACGCTCGATCCGACTGCGGCGGAAACGCCCTCCATTGAATCTCCCGGTGTCCTTCACGTCAGATTCCTTCATCCCGACGCCCCGGAGACAGCCGTCAGAGCACTGGCCGACACCGGAATGCTCGTCGTTCGGCGACAACCGCTCGGACACCTGATCGTCTCGGACGGCTCGGGCGACCGGCTCCTTCCCGACGTCACCGCTCAGCCCGCGTTTCTGCGCTTCGCCGAACTCCTGGCCGACAGGCTTTCCCAGCCGGCCGGCTGAGCGGTCCGCAACGCCATGAACACCGGCATCGTCCGGCGCTACATCGAAGTATCCTTCCCGGTCGCGATTCCCTTCGAAGGCGGCGTTCTCACCTATCATCTCGACGCGTCCCCGGATGCGTTCCCGGCCGTCGGCTGCCGGGTCGTCGCCCCTGTCCAGGCCCAGAGAATTATAGGATACACTATTAGAGTTACAGATATAAAACCTGATTTCCGCACCCTGCCGGTGACCGAGATTCTCGATCCGATCCCCCTTCTCTCCGATGCCCTCGTCAGCCTCGCCCTCTGGATGGCGGAAACCTGTCTCTGCACGCCCGGCGAGGCATTTCACGCAATGCTCCCCGCAGGTGTGAAACAGAAGATGACACGGATCGCCCGCCCCGGCCCGGCGGCGCTGGCCGGCTCCATGGAATCCCTTCCCGCCCCGATCGCCTGGCTGCGCGGCAAGGGAGAGGCCGCCTATAAATCCTGGCTGGCACGCTTTCCCCAGGTATCCGCCCGGCTGGCCGCGTGGTCGGCTGAAGGGCTGGTCGTCGTCGGCTTCGAGAAGCAGGAAGCGGCAGGGCCGCGCGTAGTGAGGCTCGTTTCGATTCCGCAGGACCGGGCGATCGAACTCGAGTCTCTGACACCGAAGGAACGCCAGGTCGTCGAGGCGCTCCTTCGCATCAATACGCCCTTGTCCATCCCGAGACTGTGCCGGGAAGCCGACGTCAGCAACGCGCCCGTGCAGCAGCTCGTGAAGAAAGGCATGCTGACAATCCGCGAAGAACGATTCTGGCGGGAAGTGGCTCGCGACGCCTATTACCGCACCGCCACGCCCCCCCTGCCGGAACTGACGACCGAGCAGACGGCCGTTCTTTCCGAGATCCGGGCGGCGGCAGCCGGAGACCGCCGGCCCGTGCTGGTTCGCGGCGTCACCTGCTCGGGAAAGACAGAGGTGTATCTCCGTTGGGTCGCCGAGCGTCTGGAATCGGGACGCGGCGTCATCGTGCTCGTCCCAGAAATTTCCCTGACCCCCCAGATGGTCAAGCGCTTCCGCGACCGGTTCGGCGAACGCGTCGCCATTCTGCACAGCCGGCTTTCCGACGGGGAGCGGTTCGACCAGTGGGAACTGATCCGCTCGGGCGCGGCCCCTGTCGTCGTCGGCGCCCGGTCGGCAGTCTTCGCGCCGGTTCCGAACCTCGGCTCGATCATCATCGACGAGGAGGGGGAACCCTCGTTCAAACAGGGGGAATCCCCCCGCTATCATGCCCGCGAGGCGGCCGCGAAGCGATGCGAACTCGAACATGCGCAGCTCGTGATGGGCTCTGCCACCCCGACGATGGACGCATTCCAGCGCGCCAGGGACGGCCGATACCGCCTCGTCGAGATGACGCAGCGCGTCACGGACCGCACGCCCCCGCAGGTCGATCTCGTCGACATGCGGCAGGAGCTGGTCGCGAAGAAGAACCGGAGCATGTTCTCTGAAACGCTGGCGAACGCCCTCAGATCGACGCTCGGCGCCGGAAAGCAGGCCATTCTCTATCTCAATCGTCGCGGGTACAGCAGTTTCGTTCTGTGCCGGGCCTGCGGCAAGGTCATCGAGTGCTCGCGCTGCCAGGTGTCTCTGGTGTATCACGAGGGCAGCCGCATCCTGCGGTGCCATTACTGCGGCGAGGCGAAGCCGCTGCCGACCGTCTGCCCGTCGTGCGGCAGCGAGGCGATCCGATATTTCGGGGCCGGCACGCAGCGCGTCGAATCAGAGGCGCGCCGATATTTTCCCGGCGCCCGCATCGCGCGCATGGATTCGGACACGACCGGCACCCGGGGCTCGCTCGAACAGATTCTCGACCGGTTCGGCCGCCACGAGATCGACATTCTGATCGGCACCCAGATGGTCGCCAAGGGCCTCGACTTCCCCGACGTCACGCTCGTAGGCATTCTCGCCGCGGACAGCCTGCTGCGCATCCCGGATTTCCGGTCGTCGGAGCGAAATTTTTCGCTGTTGGCGCAGGTTTCAGGCAGGGCCGGACGCGGCGATGCAGCGGGGCGAGTCGTTCTTCAGACGTATTTTCCCGATCACCATTCCATTCGGTATGCCCTCACCGAGGATTACCACGGCTTTTTTGCCGAAGAGGCGGAACACCGGCGCGCGGCCGGATTTCCGCCATTCCTCGCGCTCGCCTCGCTCCTGTTCACCAGCGAACAGGCGGAAAAGGCGAAGGACGCGGCGCAGAAGCTCGCCAAGGCCCTTTCCGGCACCCCATCCTTCCAGGGCGGCAATATCCTGGGGCCGGCCCCGGCCCCGATCGAGCGAATCAACAATCAGTTCCGCTTCCAGCTTCTCGCGCGAAACCCCGACCGGGCGGCGCTGACGACGGCCCTCCGGGCGTCGATGAAGGCAGCCGCGGTTTCCGGAGTGAAAATATCTGTTGATATAGACCCATACTTCGCCCTTTAACGCGTGCAAGGCGATGCGCGCCTCCGGATGATCTGGGTGGATGCGAGGTGGCGGTTGGGGCTGCATTTCATTGGTAGGAATGTGGGGACAATTCTGATATAATGACAGGAAAATACACGCATATCGTTCCAAGAGATTGGAACCCTGGCCGCCGAAGGAGATATCCCATGATCAGACGCATACTTCATCTGGGCGAAGAGCAGCTGCGCGAGCTTTCAGAGCCGGTTCAGGCCATCGACGACGATCTTCGGACGCTGGTCAAAGACATGTTCGAGACGATGTACAAGAACAACGGCGTCGGGCTTGCGGCCCCGCAGGTAGGCATCAACAGGCGGTTTTTCGTGATCGACACCGGTGACGATCCGATGGTGTTCATCAACCCCGAGATCGTCAGTCAGTCTGGCAAGGAAACCTGCGAAGAGGGATGCCTTTCGCTTCCGGGACTGCGCGAGAACGTCACACGGGCGAAGAAGATCGTCGGCCGGGCGACCGATCTCGACGGCAAGCTGTTCGAAATCGAGGCTGAAGGCCTGATGGCCCGCGCCTTCCAGCACGAACTGGATCACCTCGACGGCGTCGTGTTCATCGACCGCATCTCGAAGGCCCGGCGTCTTCAGATCCGACAGGAACTCGCGATTATCGAAGACGGCGGAACGATCGAATACGAAGACGACGAGCGGGACGACACCGGCGACGACGAAGCCGTCGCCTGACGCCTGGCCATGTCCGATTCTGCCGGCTCTTCCCCGCTCCGGGTGGTTTTCATGGGCTGTCCCGGCTTTGCGGTGCCTGTTCTCGAGGCCCTCGCGGCTTCGCCCGCGTTCCGGATCACGGCAGTGTATTGCATGCCCGACCGTCCCAAGGGCCGAGGCCACCGGGAGACGGCCACTCCCATCAAGCAGGCTGCAGAGACTCTCGGATTCCCCGTTCGGCAGCCGGCCTCTTTCCGGAAAGACCCGTCAGCCGTCGCTGAACTGCGGGCCGAAAAGCCCGACTTTCTCGTTGTCGTCGCCTACGGGCTCATCCTCCCCCAGGAAGTGCTCGACATTCCCCGGCTGGCAGCGGTCAATCTGCATGCGTCGCTCCTGCCGAAATACAGAGGCCCCTCTCCCATTCATGCCGCTCTCATCGAGGGTGACCCCGTCACGGGAAACACCGTGATGATCATGAACGCAAAGATGGACGAAGGCGATATCCTCGCGACGGAAACGACGCCCATCACGCCTGTCGACACGCTTTCGAGCCTTCACGACCGGCTGAGCGCGATGGGGGCCCCGCTCGTGGTGCGGACGCTTCTCGGTTTCTCGCGCGGCGAGATACGCCCCGCGCCCCAGAATCATGCGCTCGCCACCTATACGCAAAAAATTTCGAGCGACACGGCTCATCTTCTCTGGAACCGGCCCGCGACCGCCCTTTTCAATCTCATCCGGGCGATGACCCCCTGCCCGGGCGCCTGGTTCGAATCGAACGGCGAGCGGCTCAAGGTCGGTGCGGCCACGGTTGACGAGTCGGTCACGGCCGCTCCCGGCACGGTCATCCGAGCCGATGCGCACGGTGTCAGCGTGGCCTGCGGCGAGGGCAGCTCCCTGCTGCTGCTGAAGCTTCAGCGCCCCGGAAAATCGATGATGCCTGCCGCGGATTTCCTGCGCGGTTTCACGTTTCCAGCCTCTCTGGCGTAGGATTCACCGGTCCCATCACGCGTTCCATCCCCTCTGAGACCGCGTTTCCCGGCAAGGGACTAATTTATATATTAGACAACATATTTTCCGGGGGATTCTCGAACGATCCGTGGAATCGATGAGAAAACGTATCCCAGGTCGACCTCTAAGCCGGGAAACAGCTGGCATTTTATAATATCAATATCACTATATATCACGGCATCCCGAAAGCGATCGCTCGATTCCAGAGCATAGACGATGATCCGGCGGTCGGTCGGCGAGACAATCCAGAACTCCTTCACGCCATGCTTCTCGTAGAGATATTTTTTCGTGACGTGGTCCCGTGACGACGTGGACGGAGAGAGGATCTCGATGACGAGATCGGGTGCGCCCCGGCATCCTTTGTCATCGAGTTTCTTCTCGTCGCAGACGACGAGCAGGTCGGGCTGAACGACGGTGTCCACCAGTTCGTCGGCCTCCTGGCCTTTCGGCAGCCTTACGTCGAAGGGGGCGTTGTGCACCTCGCAAGGTTTTCCCCGAAAAAAAGGCCGGAGAATGTCCTGGAGAGCCCCTTGAACGAGCGAATGTTGCCGGGACGGAGCAGGTGTCATATCGAACGCGACGCCGTCGATCAATTCCCAGCGTTCGTCGTCGGGCCAGGTGCAATAATCGCCGTAGGTGAACTTTTTTTCGGCTCTCTTGATTTCAGGGGACATATGTTCCCTCCTGCTATTGGTGAAATAGTATAACACCACGGGTTCGACGGACAAAAATGCGTTGTTGCTCTCGCGGGGCCCGTTGTGGTAGAAAGTTGCATCGCCGCTTGTCCAGGAGCAACTCCGCGTGGAAAAAAGCCAGATTCAGCCGCCGCAGGCCACGATCAGGAGACTTTCCGTTTACCTCCGGTGTCTCAACGGGCTCGATGACGACGGCATCCCGGTCGTTTCATCGCAGGAACTGGCCGACCGGCTCGATCTGAATCCCGCCCAGGTCAGAAAAGATCTCGCCTACTTCGGCGAGTTCGGGAAGCGCGGTGTCGGCTACTCGGTCGGGAAACTTCGTGACCACATCATCAAGATTCTCGGCCTGGAGCGCAAGCGCATGGTCGGCATCGTTGGCGCGGGAGGCCGCCTGGGAAAGGCCCTGGCCTCGTATCGCGGCTTCGAGCGGCGCAACTTCAAAGTCGTCGCCTTGTTCGACAAAGACCCGCAGGTGATCGGCCAAAACGTAGGGAATGCCGGAACCATCCGCCATGTCTCCGAAATTCCGAAGGCGGTCAAGGAGCTCAGCATCGAGATCCTGATCCTGACCGTCCCGGCAGAGGCGGTTCACGAGGTGTTCGAGATTGCCCAGCTGTCGGGCGTGAAGGCCGTACTGAACTTTGCTCCGTTCAAGCTGATCTCGACCGGCGAAGTGACGGTCCATAACGTCGATCTCGCGATCGAACTCGAATCGCTCAGTTACCACCTCAGTCTCCGCGAAAAGCCCACCGAAATGGTCGAACCATCGTGAATTCTCACTCTCACGGTGGAACCGTTGACACGCTGTTTCAGGCGGTGGTATTGTACATCAAACTCGGATCCGAGAGGTTCTCATGAGTCTTACCATCGAGTGTCAGGAACGCGACAACGGCGCCGTCATCATCGACGTGCGCGGTGAAATCACGTTCGAGAATTCAGACATCCTGCGTGACAAGCTCAACGAGCTGTGCGACCAAGGGCGCTGCCGCCTGATCATCGATCTCGCCAGCCTGAAGTACATGAGTTCGGCCGGCATGGGCGTGCTCGTCCACGGCCTGAAGAAGACGCGGCAGGGCAAGGGCGACCTGCGTCTTGTCAACCTGAGCGCGAAGATGCGGCGCGTGTTTCTGATCACTCAGTTCACGCACCATTTCGCGGTATACAACACGCTTGAAGACGCCGTGAAGAGTTTCGCAACGGCCACGGAAGGTGGTACGCCATTTCCCTCGACGAAATCGTCACAGCAGTAAAAGCATACAACCCCGAAGCCGATTTCGAGCGCATCGGGAAAGCCTACCGATTCGCCCAGGAGTGCCATAAAGACCAGTTCCGTGCCTCGGGCGAGTCGTATTTCATTCATCCCGAAGCCGTCGCGATGATCGTCGCGCAGGAACTGCGGCTCGACTCGACGTCGATCTGCGCCGCCCTGCTCCACGACGTGGTCGAGGACACGGCCGCCACCCTGCAGGACCTCGAAGCCATGTTCGGGCCGACGCTGGCCCAGCTCGTCGAAGGCGTCACCAAGCTGAACAAGATGTTCTTCAGCTCGGCGACGGCGGCTCAGGCCGTAAACTTCCGCAAGATGCTGTTCGCGATGACGAACGACGTGCGCGTCATCCTGATCAAGCTCGCCGACCGCCTTCACAACCTCCGCACCCTCCAGTATCTGCCGCCCGTGAAGCAGAAATACGTCGCGAAAGAAACGCTCGAGATCTACGCCCCGCTGGCCCACCGTCTCGGTATCAACAAGATCAAGAGCCAGCTCGAAGAGCTTTCCTTCCAGATTCTTCAGCCAGATCAGTACAAGGAAATTTCAGAGTTTCTCGTCAAGCAGGGCCTCGAGGGCGACGCCAAGCTCCAGGAAGCGTTGCACCAGATCGACAAGCACCTGCGCGAGGTTCACATTCACGCCGACCTTTCGGGTCGGCCGAAGCAGATTTTCTCGATCTGGGGCAAGATGCAGAAGCACAATCTCACGCTGGAAGGGCTCTACGACTTTCTCGGCGTGCGCATCCTGACCAAATCGGTCAAGGACTGCTACGGTGCGCTCGGCATCGTTCACAAGTTCTGGAAGCCGATTCCAGGCCGTTTCAAGGATTACATTGCCGTTCCCAAGCCGAATATGTATCAGTCGCTACACACGACTGTCATCTACGACGGCAGGCCGCTCGAAGTGCAGATCCGCACCGAAGAGATGCACCGCATCTCGGAGGAAGGCATCGCCGCCCACTGGGACTACAAGGAATCGAGCGGCAAGGAAGCGACGCCCGACTACAAGGAAAAGCTGTCGTGGCTCAGAAACCTCATCGACTGGTATCAGGACGCCAAGGACGCCTCCGAGTTCATGGAGACGGTCAAGGTCGAGCTGTTCCAGTATCACGTCTACGTCTTCACTCCGAAGGGTGACGTCGTCGAGCTTCCCAAGGGCAGCACGCCGGTCGATTTCGGGTATCACATCCACACCGACGTCGGACACCGCTGCATCGGCGCGAAGGTGAACGGGCACATCGTCCCCCTCGAATACTCGCTCCAGAACGGCGACATCGTCTCGATCATCACGAGCAAGATCCAGAAAGGCCCGAGCCGCGACTGGCTCAAGTTCGTCCAGAGCACGAACGCGAAGAAGAAGATCAGGGCCTGGCTCAAGAAGGAGTTCCGCGAAGAGTTCGTCGGCAACGGCGAGAAGGAGTTCCTCGAGACGCTTTCGCGGATGGGTGGCACGAAGGAAGAAGAAAAGAAGATCAAGCTTCCCGCCTTCGTCGAGGAGATCAAGAACATCGGTTTCCCGAACCTCGACGAGCTGTATGCCGGCATCGGAGCCGGCGAGGTCCGCGCCCAGCAGGTAATCGGGAAACTGTTTCCCGACCTCGTGCCCAGGCAGGCGCCGCCCGTCGTGCCGTCCGCGCAGCAGCCTCAGCGCAAGCCGGACCGAGAGCATCGCCGGAAGGCCCGGAAGGGGCCACGAATTATAGCAGGCGGAATAGAATCTGCCGAGGTCAAGATCTCGCGCTGCTGCAACCCGATTCCGGGCGACCCGATCATGGGATACATCACTCGCGGACGAGGCGTGACGGTTCATCGCACCGACTGCCCGAACGCGAAAGAGCTGTACAAACAGCCCGAGGGGCGTCTGATCGACGTGCGCTGGGATATGGGCGTCCAGGTCGAACAGGTCGACCAGTCGTATCGGACGCGCATGCGCGTCGAGACGACCGACCGGCCGGGCATGCTGAACGCCGTCACGAGCGTGATCTCGAACCAGGGCGTGAACATCTACTCCGCGAACGCCCGCACGACGAAGCAGCGCACGGGCGTGCTCGACTTTTCGATCGAGGTCGCCAACGCCCAGCAGCTCCAGGCGCTCATACGGGCTCTGCTGCGGGTCAACGGCGTCACCAAGGTGTTCCGCTCCGATTCCCCGAGTTCGAAGGACGAAGCGTAATGGCCAGGAAAAAGAAAGAGGGCGGCGCCGGCCAGCCCCCGGCAAGCGTCGATCTGTTCGAGATCCTGACCCCACCTGGGCGGGAATCGCCGTATGATTTCGAACTGGCTCGGCCGTCGACGAAGAAGAGCTGGGCCGAAACATTCTTTGCCTGGGCTCAGGCAGACATTGAAGCCGGCAAGGCACCCTCGAGCCGGCCCGGCATAGAAAATAGCGCATCAAATACAATACAAGACTCACCCCCTGTCATCGAAGCAGTGGCGTCATACGCAAGTGATTCGGGCGTGAGCGAGGTTTCTTCCGCGGCACAGGACACAGACGATTCGTTCGAGAAGATTCGGGCAGATATCGCGGCATGCAGGCGCTGTTCTCTCTGCGAGACCCGCACGAACACGGTCCCGGGAGAAGGCAACCCCCATGCTCGTCTGATCATGATCGGCGAGGCACCGGGCGCCGACGAAGACGCGACGGGTCGCCCGTTCGTGGGCCGCGCCGGGCAGCATCTCGACA
>MWAR01000586.1 GCA_002068715.1 bacterium ADurb.Bin374 | reverse complement strand
GTGAACAGGGAACGATGCGACGTTACTATCGCATTCGCTATTCTATTGCCGGCAGTGTCGCTGATTCCACCCGAAACGACGCCGCGCCGGATTTTCTGTTCGTTTTCACAACCCATGAGGCCGAAAGATACGAGGGCGACGAGGCATAACACGGCAATGGCGGCGAGATTCCCGTTCTTCGATCCGGATCCGGTTCGAGCCTGGTCATTCATTTCGGGACGCCTCGCCGTCGTGGTCATCGCATCATCCGGAGAACCGGCCTGCGCGCGAAGAACGCGTGCGATCTGGCGATGCCGGTTCTCGCGCCAGCGCCTGCGGCCGTGCGTTCGGTTGTCATCTGAGTTCATACTTCATCCCATACATCGGAAAACGGCGGACAAAACATTAGACGGGTGACAACCGCACGGAGCACGGAGATGAGGACAAATCATCCGCAGATTGCGCAGATGTCAGAAGATGTCGCTGATATTCATAAGTCGCCAGAAGGAGGAGACAACACACATCATGCGCGGAGAGGGCGTGTCCGAGACGCGCCCCTACAGGCGAAATGGAACCATCGGAAATGGAATCGCCCGACACACAAACACCCGGATTGGATTACCGGAAGGATTGGCCGTAGCGGCCGAGTTCGAGGCCGTTGATGTCGAGGAGTTTGAGGGGTGATGCCGGCATGAGATGATAATCGTAGGGGTTGCCGCCGACGAAGTCAGGCTTCATATCCTGTGCGCCGAGTCCCTCGATGCAGTTGTGATACCCCGTTTCGAAGCCATGGACGTCGTTGTAACCGAAATAGCCCGTGAGCGGGTTTGCCGTGTCCTCATACGAGATCCCATACGTCCCCTTCTCGGAGGTATTGCAAAGAATATTGCTCTCTATACGAGGCTGCCCCGATGCGATGGCGACGGCGACATCCGCGTCGATCGTGCAGTGATCGAGAAAATTATCGGTCACTCTCGTGTCCGTAAATCGCACCCCCGTGCCGTACGGCACGAGAATCAGCGAGTTCGCGATCACGGATCTCGCGAAATTTGCCAGGACGCCGATCTCAAACGCTTCGATTCTGCACTCCCGCATGGTGATGCGGTCTTCCTGGTTGTCCTTCGCGAAAGAACAGCCGACCCGTGCACGATCGATGGAGATGCGCTTCATATCGAATCTCCGACACCCAATCACCTCGACCGCCGCGGACGCGATATCCGAGAAGCTACAATCAGAGAGGGTCGGAACGATCCTAACGCCCTCGATGCGATACCCGCCCACGCTATACTTCACGGTCAGATCATGGACGTTCGCTTCGATCCTGTCGACGAGCACGGCAGGCCCAGCACAGCCGAACATCTCGACGAATCCCACTTCGGAAATGCCCGATCCGCCCTTCCGGAAGCGGATGCCGGCCCAGTGGTCGCGCACGCCGGCACCGTTCAGCGGAGTGAATCTGACCGGAACACCGCTCTTTCCGAGAATGACGGCACGGCCGTTCACGAGGATCTCGACACGGTCGCGGTCTTCCCCGAGCCCGAACGCGTCCTTGTCGGCAACCCTGAACTCGACGCCGGGCTCGACATACAGGTTCGCCCCGACGCCGACGATCAGGTCGCTGACCAGAACCATGGGCGAGTCTGATGCCGTGATCGAAAGATCGTGATTGATGAAACCGGGCATGAACACCCGCTCGGACGACGTCCAGGTCGACGCCGCGCCAAACTCGCTCACGGCAGACACGGCGTATTCGTAGAAACCGCCGCCATTCGCACCGAGATCCGTGAAGGATCGAATGTCGCCTGACAGCGTTTCGCTCGTCAGAACAAGCCATTCGCCGCCCTTTTCGCGTCGTCTGACCCGATAGCCGGCCGCCGAAGCCGATATCGAGCCGTCCCATTCGATGGTGACGGTGCCATACGCTTCGAGCGCCCGAACCCTGACCGCGGGTGGCGCTTCGGGGGTGGCGCCGACGCCGGTCTTGAACGGCATATCAATAGATATACGAGGAGTGGCGTCGTCCTCATTGAAGCGGACGCGCGCATGATACAGGGTTTCAGGTTCCAGTCCAGAGATCGTGAATCGATGGGTTTCGGCCGGTCCGGTTTCTTCCATCGTGTTCGTGTATCCATCGCCCGTTCCGTATTCGATGAAACAAGTGACGGAACGATACGTGTTCCAGACGAGCACGGCGCTCGTGGAGCCAACGCTTTCGACTTTCAGATCGGTGATGCGTCGCTGACGGCCGGCTTTTTCTATCTTCACGATGCTCAGATCCGTGAGTTTGTTCGATGAGACATCACAACCGAATTCGGTGACGTCATACTCTGTATGTTCGATCACGAGCCGATTCCGGCCTGCGGGAAGTTCGGAAATATAAAATGTTCCATCCTTTCCCGTGTAGACTTTTTCTATCTCGTTGAAAATCGAATAGACGAGGGCGCCGGCAACGACATTGCCGGCGGTGTCCACCACCCTGCCCGACACCGAGCCGGTCTGGGGTTCGCGCAATCCGCATCCGGTGCCGGTCGTGATCAGGGCGAGCACCGCCAGCACGAGCAGCCGGATGAAGGCCTTGTCACGGAACATCGAACGCTCCGACATCCTCGCCGCCGAAGCCGCGGTTTTCCAGCTGACTTCCGGAGGAAGGCACATAGCTGAATCCTGCCGTCGTCATCTCCTGAAAGGGATTTCCGCCCTGGAGGCCGATCTCGGCGAGAACGACATCGAGACCTCCGACCGGAAGCGCGAGACCGTCGGCGCCGCGATACCGCAGCGTTGCATCGGTCACGTTCCAGATGCAGTTCCCGGAAATGACCTGGACGAGATTGCTGAACGTCGTATTGCCGCGATACAGAAGGCCGATCGAACTGCGTTCCCTGTCGGCAAGAACAAGGTTGCTGTAGATCGTCGCCTGTGCAGTCCCGTTGATCTCGATACCGATCTGTCCCTGGAGGG
>MWAR01000585.1 GCA_002068715.1 bacterium ADurb.Bin374 | reverse complement strand
GGATTTGGCGGACATGATCATCACGCCGTTATAAGATTCGATGCCGTGCATCATGAAATCGACGGTCTTCGATGCGGAGAGATAGGCGATGATCGAGTAGAAGACGTGTTCCGGGCTCAGCATCATCAATGCCGTCGAGAAGATGATGATGTTGAAGAACAGGATCGAATCGCCGACGGTGGCCGGAAACCGGCGGCTGATGATGAGTGCCATGATTTCAGTTCCGTCGAGGACGCCGCCTCCGCGAATCGAAAAAGCGATTCCGGTACCAAGGAAGAAACCGCCGAAGATCGCGTCGAGCAGCCTGTCCCTCGTGATGATCGGGATGTTGATGAGAGGCAGCAGAATCGAGAGCAGGATGATTGAGAACGCGGCCCGGTAGGCGAATTCCTTGTTGAAATTCTGATAGGCCGCGAAGATGAACGGAATGTTGATCACAAAAATGAAAATGGCAAGTTCGATGCCGGTCAGATGGGATAAGAGCATCGAAATACCCGTCACACCGCCGTCGATCAGCCCGTTGGGTATCAGGAACCCCTTGAGGCCGATGATGGCGAGGAGCGGGCCGGCAAGGATGAACAGCGTCTCGTAGACCATCGCCTGCGAAAGGTGGACGCGGACAGGCTTCGCTGGGTGAAGGGTGGAGACGGTGTAATGGCATTTCTCGCAGACAAAGCGTTCACCGGCCACGTTTGTCTGCTTCTGCCCGCAGTTCGGGCAGATCATTTCAGCGAGAATTCGTGGGGTTCGGTTGAAGAGGATATTTTCGATGGTTTGTATGAGGCTCATGGTGTTCTGTGAATGTCAGCTCCTGGGCTGGCGGGCGGATGCCGCCTGGGAAGCCGGCATCAGTTGCGCGATTTCGCGCGAGATACGTTCGGGTTCGTGTGGCCAGTAACATTCTAGAAGAGGCCGGATCTGCATCGTGATGATCTCCCGGTGCCAGGCGTGCCAGTCGGAAACGCCGTCGGGAGGCGGCATGAAGTAGCCGTGGCCGATCCGGTATCCGGGACCGAGATGCTCCGTATCGGCTGAAATGCGGGAGTTTAGCGAGATGAGTCCATCGCAGATCTGCTGAACGAGGGGGAGCGGAGCTTTCTGATCGAGCAGATGCTGTCTGAAGCGCTGAGAATCGAAGGCCGGTTCCAGCTGGGCGAAGGAAAACATCCTGCGGAAGCTGAAATCCGATATGCCCCGCCCGGGCTCGGCCGCGTTGATGGTTCCCAGAATATAAAGATTCGGTGGAATATAGAATTCAGGGTCGCCGCGGCGTTGGAACGAGAGTGATATCGAACAGTCCTGGTGGCGCTTTTCTGCGTCGATCAGCTGGATCAGCTCGCCGAACACCTGCTCCGGCGAACCGCGGTTGATCTCCTCGACGATGAGAACGTAGTTGCGTGCCGAATCCTGCTGGGCCTGTCTGCAGAGTTCGAAGAATGGGCCGGAGTTGCGGCGGCCGGGATGTCCCGGGCCTTCCTGCGGGCCGAGAACGAAGTCGAGGAACGAATACGACGGATGGAACTGGACGACCCGGATGCGGGCGTCGTTCCGCTCGCAGAGGAGAAACCAGGCGAGGCGACGTGCGAGAAAGGTCTTGCCGACTCCGGACGGGCCCTGCAGGATGAGGTTCTTCCGAAGACGCCAGCATGCGATGATATCGCGGGCCCGCTGGATGTCGAGGAAGCAATCGTCGGAAAACTCCTGGTCGCCGTATGCGTCAGTTCGATGGACGGGAACGACGAACATGGATTGGATATCACGATATTCCGATTCGGTGACGCGGATGAGCGGGTAATCGACGTTTCTGATGATATCCGAATGGGTGAGTCCGGGGTGTTTTTTCACTTCGGAAAACGCGATCGGGCGTTCGAGGGTGCGCGTCTTGCGGATCCTGACGACGGGGCCGGCCGGGGTCTGCGTGAGAGGCGTCGTCACCTGCCCGAGACAGACGATGGCGTTCACGGGAGAGCCAGTATAGCCGAGAACGAGATCGCCCTGGGTCATATCGAGGAAGGGACCCGGATTGGAAAGGGGCTGGTTGTTGATGTCCACCGTGGGCAGGAGCAGTTCGCTTCCCACGTCGACGTGGCCGAAGCCGGTCTGGTCGGATCTCGTCTGGACCCACCAGATGCGTCGCTCGGGATTTTCGAGCTCGCTTCGGGAAACCTTCATCACGTCGAGGAGTTCCGATACAAGCTGCGGATACCGCGTCAGGCGGACGAGCGGGGCGATGGTTGCGGTGAGATGCTCGGGAAAACGCCATCCGCCGCACTTGAGCCAGGTGACGGACCGCATCAGGTAGGATGTATCCGCATCTTTCACGAGAACGCCGGGGCCTTCGACGCGAGCGACGCCGGACAGGCGGCCGGTGCCATGGCGCGCGAAGACGAGATCACCCTCGCGCATGACCATGAGGAAATCCCAGGCGTTCTGGTGCGCAGTGGGTCGCTCCTGCGCAACGGAAGGGGAGGGGGCCTCATCGGGAATTCGGTTCATATCGCGGATCAGAAGCTGCTCGGCGATCTCGAGGCTTATGAAGCCTTCGGTCAGGCACCGCTGCTCGTCGGGCTTTCGGCCGAAGGTGATCAGCCAGGTGTCGTTTTCCTGGCGCGATTCCTCCTGGTGGGCACGCGTGAAAATCTGGGGGAGGGACTCGTCGACACGGCGTGAGATGAGCTGGAGCCATTCGCGATAGGAACGGGCGTCTCGGTCGGGCCCGGTGATGCCGAACTGTTCGAGATAGCGCTTCACGGGCTGGTTTGCGGGAAGAAAAAGTTTCGGATTCAGCCAGAACAGACCTATGGACAGACGTTCGAAAGCGGAAGCATCGAGGGAAAGGCACTTGTCCAGGGCCGCAGCGGCTTCGGCGACGCCCGTCTGCGAGCTGATGGCGAGTTCCCATAGGTTGTGGACTTCGTTGAACAGACGGTCTCCGGACGAGTTGAAAAACCAGGGCCGTATGTCATTGAAGGAGGGAACCGGCGGAAGGCGGTCGATGACCGACGCGCGGGGGTCGAACCGCTTCGAGATTTCGGAGAATATGCGCAGGCGTTTTTCCGGCATGATGTTCCGATTGAACGACGAAAAGAAGGTGAACGGATCGAACACCTTGAGCGGGCGCCGGCGGTCGGTCGAGTCGGTTTCAGTGAGGGGAATCATGGGAAGCCCGAGAAGTTCGAGTTCGCGCAGAATCTCGACGAGATCACCCTGCCGGGTGCTGAAGGGAATGAGCTGTTCGGCGAGACGTCTGTAGGCGTCCGCCCAGGGAACGGTCTGGGATGAGCCTCTCATGGTTCGTTCCGTTTCACGTGTAGGTCGTGTTGTGGTCTTTCGCCCGCCATCTGCATCTTATTCCTCGCCTTCGCGGAATGAGCCGTCATCAGGCTGAGCGTCGATGTACGGTTCCGGCGTGTCGTCGGCGGGAGGACTGGATGGGGCGCCGCCCTTTTTTTTACTCAGATTTTCGATGATACGCTTTCCGGCAAGCGCGCCGGGATGGCTGGGAAGAATTTTCAGCGCCTTGTTGTAGTCGGCGATCGCGGCGTCAAAGGCGCCGTTCGCGCTGTTCTCCTCGGCGTTGTCGACGAGATTCTCGGCTGCCTGCATCCGGTAGGCCGCCGCTTCATCCCTTCGCCGCTTCTTTTCGAGTTCCCGGCAGAGCTGGATGATCTTGTCGACGTTATGGCCGACGACTTCGGGCTGGGTGATCTGCGAGAGCAGCTCCCCGGCCTCGGATGTCGGGGCAGGAACCGTTGGACTCTCAGCGGCCGGCTGTTCCTGGGGTTCTTCGGAAATACCCGGCTTGGCTTCCTGAGACGGCTTGCCCGGCTGCACCGTCGGGGGTTCGGCGCTTTTCGCCTTTTCGGCAAGTTCGCCGAGGAGGGACTTCAGGGCGGAATCGCTCTTGAGGCCGGGAAAGCCGGTCGCCTGTTTGAGCAGGCGCAACGCCCCCGCGGGATCCTTTTCCGCACGGACGGTGGCGGCTTTCATGTATTTGTCGCGTATCTCGGCCGTCAGTTCTTTCACGCGGTCCTTTTCTCCGTCTGCGTCGAGAGACTTCAGCTTCCCGATGAGCGGCCTGGGCTGGGAGAATCCAGGTTTGAAAGCCTTCGTCTCCTTCTCGGCGGAAGCGAGGAGGCCGGCGCGATCTTTCTCTTTTTCCTGCTGGGACTTCCTGGAAGATGCGGCTTTTTCAGCTTCGAGTGCTTCATGCGCGAGGCCGAGCTTCGCTTTCGTCGCGGGCTGATCGGGATCGATCGCGAGAGAGCGTTCATACATGGCCACCGCGGCATTCTTGTCGGAAACGAGCTTCATGTCGGCTGCGAGCGCAATCCTGGAGGCCAGCTGGCGCTTCAGCGGCGCGACCTGGTCGGCACCGGCAAGAACCCCGAGTGCGTCGAGCCTGCCCTGGATCTTCGACGGATCTTCCTCGCCGGTGAACGCGTCGATTTCCTTGCGGACAGCCTCGAAGTGTGCGTCGAGCGTTCCGCGCGCCGGTTCGGCTGCGGGCGGCTGCTGGGGCTGCGCGATCGGCGGGGAAGCAGCGGGAGATGCGGCAACGGTCTCTACGGGGGCGGGTTCCGATGCCCGAGCCGTCGGGACGGTCTCCGGTTCAGGCTCGACGACCGGGGCTGAAGCGGCAGTAACGGACGATGCGACGGATGTGACCGCTTCCGAGGCAGGAGGAAGCGCGACGACGAGCGGCTCCGATGCCTCGATCGGGAGGGTGACGAGCGACGGTTCCGATGCCGTGAGAGAAACTGGTTCGGTTGCCGGGACGAGGATTTCGGTGACCGCTGAAGCCGTGATGGGAGTCTCCGCGCTTGGAATGGATGGCGAAGGCGTGGCGGCTGGAGTATAGTCAGGTATATATAAAGCGAGTGATGCAATTCGTTCGGCGCGACCGTCCGACGGAACGATCGGCCCCGCTTTCCGGGAATACTGCCAGAAGAGAAGGCCGGCGACAAGCACGACGGCGGCGGAAAGGACGAACCTGGATTTCGACGAAGAAACGGTTTCGACGAACAGCCCTTCCGCGGCCGAGCGCCGCAGACTGTCGCGGCGCTTCGCCAGATCCATCCGGACCCCGTCGACGGGATACTTCTGCAGATGCTCGTCGAGCATGGAAATGATCTCGTCCGTCGTCGGCCGCTCGCCGGGCTGTTTGTCGAGCATGCGCCGGATCATCGGCACGAGGGCGGCCAGGGCCGGATCGGTCGGCAGGGAAGGCATGGGCAGTGTGCCCTGCACCTGCTTGAGGGCGATGGAAAGCTCCGGGTTCGAGTCGTTGTCGGCCGTGAAGGGCGGCGATCCGAAGATCATCTCCCAGAGGACGATGCCGATCGAATAGACGTCGGAAGCCGGCGTGAGGGCCGACCCGCTGGTGCACTGCTCGGGCGACATGTATTGGGGAGTGCCCAGGGTCATGCCGACCCGTGTCATGGCCGCTTCCGTCTTCGCGATGCCGAAATCGAAAATTTTCAGGGTGCCGTCGCGCGTCACCATGAGGTTGCTTGGCTTGAGGTCGCGATGAATGATGCCCTTCATGTGGCAGGCCCGGATGCCGTCGAGCAGCTGGAGCATCAGGGGGACGATGCGCCGGTGCTCGGGAACGCCGGTCTTTTTGATGTCGCTGAGGAGCATCCCGTCGATGTATTCCATGACGAGGAACGGTCGCCCGGTCGACTTGTCGCGGGAAGAGGCGTAGATGGCCAGTACGTTGGGATGGCCGACCGTCGCGAGAAGCTGGCCTTCCTTGATGAACCGGTCGACGACCGTCTCGTCAGTCGAAATGCTCGCGTTCAGCACCTTGATCGCGACGGGGCGGTTCAGCGCCGTGTCGAGGGCCTTGTAGACGGTGCCCATGCCGCCCTGGCCGAGAACACGTTCCAGACGGTAGATGTCGCCGATCGTGGCGGGATCGGAGGCGGTCGTTGCTATCCCGGGGGCCGGCGCCTTCATCCGCTTCTTCAGGGCTTCGATGATATCCGGGACGGTCGGCCGGTCCTCGGGTTTCTTGGCAAGCATCTTGTGCAGAAGCTCGGCGAACGGCGCAGTGCGTGGGTCGTCGTTGATGCGATCGATCGGTACGGGCTCGTTGAGATGTTTCAGCGCGATCGACAGGGCGGGGTCCGTCGCGCCGGAATCGATGTCGAACGGCACCTTGCCGGCAAGCATCTCCCAGAACATGATGCCGATCGAGTAAATGTCGGCGGCGGCGGTGATGTCGGCTTTTCCGAGACACTGCTCGGGCGCCATGTAATGCGGGGTTCCCAGCGTCACGCCGGTGCGGGTCACTTTGCGGGCGGTTTTCGCGACACCGAAATCGACGATTTTCAGCTGGCCCGAACGGTTGATCAGCACGTTGGCGGGCTTGAGGTCGCGATGGATGATGCCTTTCTGATGGCAGGCGTGAATGCCTTCGAGAAGCTCGATGAACAGCTGCAGCAGCCGGGGAAGATCGCCGCGGAGCGTGTGCTCGGCCGCTTCCAGCGTGAGACCGTCGACGAGTTCCATGACGAGGAATGGGGCGTTCGTCGCCTCATCGGTGTCGGATGCGTAGACGTCGATGACGGCGCGGTGTTTTATCGTCGCCAGTATTCTTCCCTCGTTGAGGAACCGCTGGACGAGGTCCTTTTCGCCGACGGATTCGGGGTGCAGGAACTTGAGGGCCACCTCGCGACCGAGGTTGACGTCGACGGCCTTGTAGACCTGACTCATGCCGCCCGACCCCAATTGGGAAACGATGCGGTAATGCCGGCCTACGATGGTGTTCGGTTCAAACATGCGGTTTCTGTCCTCTTCGGGCGACGGCCGTTGCGATATCCAACGCGTACATCGTCTCACCGTATTCTACGCGCGTCCCCATCATCATTCAAGCTTTCCGGCGGAGGGAGCCTTCGTCGGAACCGACAGGTGTTAAAAACGGTTTGGTTGAGGTATGCTCGTTTTGATGTGTGGAGAAGCAGCGTGTCGCTGACCATCGTCGGAACGGTTCATCTCGATCCCGCCGGCTACGGCCGGCTTCTTCACGCGCTCGCGGCCATAGGACCGGATCTTGTCACCGTCGACGTCAGCCGGTTTGCCGTCGAGTTCCGGCGGTCGCGCGGCCCCGCGTTCCTCGACCGCATCTCCCGTTTCAGACGTGCCGACGGAACCCTGCCGCCCGCGCTCGAGGCTGTCGCAGCCCAGCTCGCCGTTCCGTACGAACTCCGTGCCGCCGAGGATTGGTGCAGGGCCTCTTCCGCCCTGCTCACACAGGTCGGGAACGATGATGAATCGAGGGCGCTTCTCGAATGTTTCGAAACCGAGCTGATGTCTTCGGAAAACCTCGCGCGGCTTGCCGCCGAACCAGCGCCATCGCTTGCCGCCCAGGTTCGCCGGCAATGGGAAACAGTCCGCCGGAAGGTCCGGAACCGCGATGCCGTGACACCCGCAGACGAGCGTATCGCCGCCATTCTCGGAGAGCCCCTGGCATCTTCGCAGGGGCATCTCTGTCATGTCACCGGCTGGACGCATCTTGCGCCGCTGGCGAAGCTCCTTGAGCGCTGGTCACCCCAGATCCTGTATCTCGACGATTTTCCCGCGGAATCCTGACGGGAAAGTCGCGGTTCAGCCGAGGGTTTCCGAAGGCGGCGGCGTGTCTTCGGCGCCTTTCGAGAGAAGAAGTTCGGCCACTTCTGCATGCCCTTGCACCTTCGCCACATGCAACGGGGTCAGATCGTAGTCCCCGCGCGCGTCGATCTCGGCCCCGCGATCGATGAGAAGGGCGGCCGTCGCCGTGTTCCCGCGGGCCGCAGCTTGGTGAAGCGGCGTCATCCCGTCGTTGGCGCGGGCATTGACATTGGCCCCGCGATCGAGCAGCATCCTCGCGATGTCGGTTTGAGAATGATATGATGCAATATGTAATGCGGTCCCCCAGGTGGACGTGCGAGCGTCCACCTGCGCTCCGCGTTCGAGCAGGAACGTGACGAATTCGCCCTGTCCTTCGCGCGCGGCGTAATGGAGCGGCGTCTCCCCGATGTCGTTGCGGGCATGGATGTCCGTTCCCCGGTCGAGCAGGAGACGGGCCGCCTCGCAACGGCCGAGGGCGGCCGCGAGATGCAGGGCGGTTCCGCCGTTCGGTCCGCGGGTGGCCGGCGCGGCACCCGCATCGAGCAGAAGTTTCGTCATCTCCGGAGATTCCGAGAACAAAGCGAGATGTATGGGTGGGGCCGTCTCGGGCCCGTGAAGATTTGGATCGGCACCGCGGTCGAGAAGGAGCTGCGCCAGATCGGGACGGGCGGTGATGATGGCGATGTGCAGCGGCGGAGCGCCGTCGCTCATCTGAACGTTTGGCCGAGCTCCCGAGTTCAGCAGCAGATCGATCAGATCGGACTGGCCGGTTGCAACAGCAAGATGCAGCGGTGTCGACCCAGGCCAGTTGCTGGAGGTGCTGGGGATGTTCGGATCGGCTTTCCCGGAGAGCAGGGCCCGGATCGTATCACGGTGGCCCATGGTGACGGCGATGTGAAGGGGTGTGAGTCCCCAGACATCGCGCCGGTCGGGATCTGCACCCTGGGCCAGGAGCAAGAGGATCCGCGACGTATTGCCCGCGCGGGCGCACTGGTGGAGCGAATGATAGGGGAGATACCAGACCAGGAAAAGAACGGCGATCAGAAGCGCCAGGGCCGTGGCCGGAACATACATGGGTAGGTCCGAGAGTGACAGACGGACGACGGCGACGGCACCGCATACGGCACCCCCGAGAAGCGCCGCACGCCCGGGCAGTGTTTCGGGAAGATTGATCAAGAAAGGAAACTCCTCATTTCCAGTATATCCCATCTGCTCCCGAGGAAAAATGAGAGTGCCGGGCATTGGGGCCACGCCGGAAATGACGGGCGGGATGAAAGATAACGCACGGCGGCTCAGGAGGCAGGCCCGGCCGAGCCTGACGGAACGAGTTCCAGGACCACGATTTCGGGAGGGCAAAGAAGACGGATCCTTGGCGCGTGTTTCCGTTCGAGGCCGGCGCCGCGGGTCACGAACAGACGCCGTCCGTCGGGAAATTTCGACTCGCCGTCGCAGACCCGGCGCGGCAGTTTACTCGAGGTGACGAGCGGGCCGAACCAGGGAAGCCTGACCTGCCCCCCATGGGTGTGCCCCGCAAGCATCAGGTCGGCCGAAACCTGGCCGAGCGCGTAATCGGGCGAATGCCCGACGACCAGGTGAAATCCTTCAGCGGGCGGGATCTTCAACCGGGTGTCGAACGATTCCTTCATTCCGAGGAGCGTCACGCTGAGCCCGCCTTCGAGTCGAAGCGCCGAGCGGCTCGAAACGGTTTCGACACCCGTTCCGGAAAACATCTCGGTCCAGGGGAGGGTGTCGACGTTCCCCTGGATCGCCAGCACGCCGAGAGGGGCCTTGAACCCTATTTTGAGCAGATACTCGCGCGTGGCGAGCCGGACCTTCTGGCGGACGGTCTCGGACCAGTCATGGGTGTAATCGCCGCCGAGGAGTATGAGATCAGGCTTCTCGGCGAGCAGCGAACGCCAGACCCGGCGCTCGGTGTCACCGAACGCGTCGCTCTGGATATCGCTCATGAAGGCGATGCGTACCTTCGATCGGATCTTGGGTGTGGCGATCTGTAGCCGCCGCACCGTCAGCTGGCCGGGCTCGACGACGAACCCCTGCCAGGCGACGGCCCAAAGAATTCCCGCAAGCAGGGCGGCAGTGAATGCGCGCGACCATTCGCGCCCGCACAACAGAAACACTCCCGACACGGCGAGGGTCGCAGGAAGATAGCCGAACGCCAGCCAGGCCATATCCCGCATGAAGTGGAAGGAGTTCTGGGCAGTGTAGGATGACGCGGCAGCACATCCGGTTATAAGAACGAGGGGAATGAAGATCATGGCGAATCTCATTCTGCTTCTTGAAAGAAGGACGATCGAAACGAGGGACAGGGCGCCGAACAGCAGATGCGTGGCGTAGGTGGAGATCTCGAGGGTATTCATGGGTTCCATCATACGAAAAAAAAAGCCCAGGTGCCATCCCCCGCTTCAGAGAGGAAGAAAATTAGCTTCATCTCGACCATTCGCGTGATAACCGGAGATGCTCAGGTATCGAATACCAGAGCATATAAAACAGTTTGCCGGATGTGAACCGGACCGCTGGAACGCAGCTGCAGTCGTAGTTTCGGCCGGCAGGGGAGGGGAAACGGTAGCCACGAAAGGTGAAGTTCACAGACTTTCGGGAGAACTCCGCGCCGGATGACCGAATCGAGGATTTCCCGGCTCGAATGACAAATGAATCCTGACGGAAGACCGATACCTACAGCCGTAATTCAAGCGTTGCTATCGTATATTCTATATATCTACATGAATAATAAGCTATTTTCGGCGTATAGACGCGAGTCGACATTTTATGTAAACCATCAGCGGTTTTGTTGTTGGCGTGTTGACTCGTGATATGTGTTCGGATATTCTTGATACATGCCTTGGCGCGCGCAAGCGCCGCCGGTGTTTCGCCGGCACTGGAACGCTAAAAGCGGGATCAGATTCGGTGTCAGATTGCTTCGCAATCTGCGCAAGGCAGAGGCAGGCGCGGGACGAACCGCGCCTGTTTT
>MWAR01000584.1 GCA_002068715.1 bacterium ADurb.Bin374 | reverse complement strand
TCGTCGAGCCAGGCTGCGAGGCGGGCGGCCGGAACCGGGCGGGGCGGGTGGTAGATGACCCGGGCGAGGCAGAATACGCATCGGCGCGGACAGCCGCGCATAGCCTCGAACAACGAGGCTCCGCCGAATACGTTGGCGGTCGTGACGATGTGCGACCAGGCCGGTTCGCGCGCCACATCGTGCCTGCACGCAATGGGAACGGGTTCGCCACGCAGGGAGGGGGCCCAGATTCCGGGAAGCTCTGCGACCGATTCGGCCGAAAGGCCCTTCTCGAGAAATGCTTGCAGCATCGGCGACAGAACCGTCTCGGCTTCGCCCGGCACAAGCACGTCGAAGATTCGGCTCAGAGCGGGCGCATTGGCGGCAACAGCGGCGCCGCCGGCGACAAGCAGGGGGAATCTCCCACGGCGACGGCGCGCCGCTTCCACGGGAAGCCCCAGGGGGCCCAGTATCGCGGGAATACGGTCGAAATCCCCTTCAAAGCTGAAGGAAAACGCCAGGATATCGAAATCCCCGAGGGGCCGCCGCGTCTCGAACGAATAGTAGGGCGGCCGCACGGGCACGCCGGGATCGAAGCCGAAAAAAAACCGCTCGACGCCGATATCCGGTTGCTCGCCCGCGAGCCGGTGCACGGTCAGAAAGCCGAGGTTGCTCATCGCCAGGGCATACGGCCCCGGGAAACAGACGGCCATGTTGAGCCGCCCCGCGACGCTCACACGGCGTTCATGACGCTCCGTCGCCCGCAGCCTGTCGGTGGCCGACTCGACCTGGTGTCGATGTTTCAGACCCATTTCATCTTGTCTTCCTGTCTAAGGAAAACCCACGAAGAACGCCGCGAACGGCGTCTTCGTGGGTCGTTTTCAGAAATGACCGTGATCGATCAGCGGTTGCGCTTGCGAAGGAAGGTCGGGATTTCGCGGTCGTCGAGGGACGAGGCGATCGGACCGGTGGTGCCGGTCGCGGCCAGCGGAATCGGCGTCGCGAGCGGCTGCTCGACTGTGCGGCTGACGGTGCGCAGCTCTTCGATGATGCGCTTCTTGGGATCGAGTTCCTGGCGGACCGCCTCGCCGAAGCCGGTGGCGATGACGGTGATCTTGATCTGATCCTCGAGGTTCTCGTCGATGGCCGTGCCGAGGATGATGTTGGCATCCTCGTCGACAGTCTCCTGGATGATGCTGGCGGCCTTGTTGATCTCGTGAATGCCGAGGTTTGCGCTGCCGGTGATGTTGATGAGCACGCCGCGGGCGCCCTTGATCGAGGACTCGAGCAGCGGGCTGTTGATCGCCATCTGGGCGGCAGTGACGGCGCGGTTCTCGCCGGAGGCGATACCGATGCCCATGAGCGCAGATCCGGCCTGGGTCATGATCGCCTTCACGTCGGCGAAGTCGGTGTTGATCTGGCCGGGATTGATGATGATGTCGGAGATGCCTTGTACGCCCTGGCGGAGCACTTCGTCGGCATACTTGAAGGCTTCGATCATGGTGACGTTTTCTTTGGACACTTCGAGAAGCTTGTCGTTCGGAATGACGATGATCGCGTCGACTGCTTCCTTGAGGTTCTTGATGCCGTGATCGGCGGCGTTGGTGCGTCGCTTGCCTTCGAACCGGAAGGGCTTGGTGACCACGGCGACCGTGAGGGCGCCGACTTCGCGGGCGACCTGGGCGACGATGGGAGCCGCACCGGTGCCGGTGCCGCCGCCCATGCCGGCGGTGATGAACACCATGTCGGCGCCGTCGAGCGCCTCGGCGATGCGATCTCGATCCTCTTCGGCAGCTTTCTTGCCGATCTCATAGTTGGCGCCTGCGCCCAGCCCCTTCGTGAGCTTGTCACCGAGCTGGATCTTCACCTTGGCATCCGAAAGCGCCAGAGCCTGCGCGTCGGTGTTCGCCGAGATGAACTCGACACCCGCCAGCCCGGCGGAAATCATCCGATTCACTGCATTGGTGCCGCCTCCGCCCACGCCGATAACCTTGATTTCCGCATTTTCCGCAGCCGCCTGATTGAAGTCGAACACTGAAAGCCTCCTTTTTCGCTTTGCCCCGCCGGCAAATATATCTTCTGATTTTGTATCAAAACGTTTAGAAACCGCCCATTCGTTCAATCACTGAAAAATCTTCTGAAAACCGCCCTTACTTTATCTACTACACCGCCAAGCACGCCCGGCTCCGCCGGCTCGGCCTGGAAATGTTGCGCACCATATCGGATCAGCCCCACCGAGGTCGCGTAGATGGGACTGTCCACTCGCTCCCTGAGGCCGTTGATAGAGATCGGGAAGCCACGCCTGACCGGCAGGCCGAGACTTTCCTCGGCGAGCTCGGGGCAGCCCATCATTAGCGAGGTGCCGCCTGTGAGCACGACTCCGGCCGGAATCATGTCGAGTGAAACCTGCTTCGCGATCTGCTCCTTCATCTCGTTGAAAATTTCTTCCATCCTTGGCTCGATGATCTCGGCCAGGTCCTTCTGCGAGCACTCGCGGGTCCGGTCGCTGCCGGCCACCGGGACCTGCATCCGGCACGACGAGTCGATGAACTGGTTGTGAGCCACGCCGTATTTGATCTTCAGGCTCTCGGCCGCGGCCGTCGAGGTTTTCAGCCCGACCGCGATGTCGTTCGTCACATACTGGCCGCCGACCGGCGCACTGTAGGAGTGCACCACGTGGCCATTCTGGAAAATGATGAGGTCCGTGGTCCCGCCGCCGATGTCGATCAGCACCACGCCAAGCTTCTTTTCGTCCTCGGTCAGCACCGACATGCTCGAGGCATACGGCTGAAGGACGACGTCTTCGACTTTGAGCTTCGCGGTCTGGCAGCACTTGATGATGTTCTGCATCGCCGTCACGGCGCCGGTCACGATGTGGACCTGGGCCTCGAGCCGGCTTCCGACCATGCCGATCGGGTTGCTGATCTCCTTCTGCTCGTCGACGACGAACTCGCGCGGAAGGATGTGGATGATCTCCTGGTGATGCGGAATGGAGATGGCCGTCTTCGCATTTTCGACGGCGCGGTCGACGTCGTCCGCGGTGATCTCGTGGCTCGTGCCCTTGATCGCCACGATTCCCTGGCTGTTGAGCGAATTGATATGCGACCCGGCAATGCCGACATAAACCCTCTCGATGACGACGTCGGCAACTTTTTCAGCTTCCTCGACGGCGTCCATGATCGCCTGGGTCACCTTCTCGATATCGACGATCGTGCCCTTCTTCACCCCGTCGCCCGTGACGGCGTGCCCCACTCCGATGACGTTGACGGAGCCGGTTTCGTGCATATCGCCGATAACGGCGCACACTTTGGTAGTCCCGATGTCGAGACCGACGATCAGATCATCCGCCAGCACGTGGTTTCGTGGTTCCTTCCATGGAATTCCGGGCACGTCGTGGTTTGACGACGATATCACTTGGTGCCCTCATATCGAGATACTCAGGTTCTACATTATTCTTTTTAAGATTGTCAAGGAGGGCACGTAAAAAAGCGTGCCGTTCCTTGAAGTCCTCGAGACTCTTCGGAAGGACTTTTTCGCCGCTCACGAGAAACAGATAGGGATTCTGCACACTCGCGAAATTCAATTCGGAAATATCTGACAGCGTGCCCGACCCGAGCCGGGTGACCCAGTTCCGTGCCTCGACGAAGCCGTCATGCTCCGCAACCGAGTCGCCGACCTCTTTATCATGGAATTCGATTCCCGTGATGATGGGAAGATCCCGTTCGCCCATCCCGGTGTTCGAAAGAATGACGCCGTCATCGGAAATCTCGAGAAACGAGGTTCCCATTTTCACGTAAAGCAGGGGAACGCGCTCGGTCACTCGAAGCCGAACAGAGCATAGCCCCTTCAGCTCGACACTGGCATCCCTGACCATCGGATGCAGAAGCAATTGTCTGCGAACCGCTTCCCGGTCGAGGTTGATCACGTTGGTTCCCGGGGCAATTCCGGCGAGCCGAAGAACTTCCTCGCGCGGGAGCTGCGCGACTCCCTCGACGACGATATCACGGATTTCGAAATACGATGTTCCGAAAAACAGGTATTTCAACTGCACGATGGCAAGGTAGGAAAGAGAGGCCATGAGCGCCAGAAAGCCGAGAGCCTTGAGCGGACGCACCCAGCGGCCCATGCTCTGGAACCGTATTCTGAAACTCCGAGTGCGCACGCGGTCCATGACTGAGTCGGACATGGAACTGCGCGGCGCCTGGTAGAAGCTGCGGCGTCGCGCCTGGGCGGGCGTATCTGATGGCGGCTGGTTCATGGGAATCATCGATGTGGACGGGACATGCTACCATCCTCTCGATTCTCTTACAATACCGTGCCCTCAGAACATCGATTTCGGCCCAACCGTTGAAATCCGGGAAGCAGCTTCATCACAGAGAAAAAATTCTCTGCGCAACCGTTGTATTCTTCGTGTCCTTCGGGATGGCCATTTTTCCCAGCCGTCGGGCCTGAAAACATTTTCCGCATCAGCTTTGCAGCAGAGGCTCGATCTCGACAAGGATTCTTTTTTCGACGTCCGCGGGGCGACTCGCACGCATGGCGTCAGCCATGGAATTCCGCACCCCCGGTGCGCTCATCCGCTCAATTTCGGCGGCCAGTGACGCGGGTTTCAGATCTCTGTCGAGAATGACCTTCGCCGCCTTCTGGCGTTCGAGGGCACGTGCGTTTTTTTCCTGGTGATTGTCGGTGGCGAATGGAAAGGGCACGAGGATCGCCGGCTTTCCGCAGACGGCGATTTCAGCGAGAATCGTCGCGCCGGCGCGCGAAATCAGCAGATCGGCCACATCGAAGGCCTCTTTCATCTCGTGGAGGTAGGGAAGCAGGGTGTAGTTCGGCAGCGACGCAGCCTCGGCCCTTACGCGCTCGTGGTCACGCTCGCCGGCGATATGCACGAGGTGGATATCCGGATGGTCCTTCAGCCACTGCCGGGTGAGGCCGATACAGACATCGTTTATCGTCTTCGCCCCGCCCGACCCGCCGACGGCAAGCAACCAGAACTGACCATTCCTTTTCGGAAACCGGGAAGTCCCTCCCGCGTGCTGAAGAAATGCGCGTCGGACGGGATTTCCGGTCAGAACGACCCGTTCCGACAGCGCCCCGGCCGCCTCGGCATACGTCAGCAGAACCCGACGGGCGCTTCCGGCGAAGATGCGGTTCACAACGCCCATCGCCGCGTTCTGTTCGTGAATGACGAATGGCACTCCGAGAATGCGGGCGCAGGCGAGAACCGGGAACGCGACATAGCCTCCCGTCGTGACGACCAGGTCGGGACGGAACTCCCGCATCCTGGAAAGAGCATCCCAGAATCCGGCGGCATTGCGGAAGGGAAACGTCAGCCACTTCGCCGAGAGGGAGCGAGGCATTCCCTGCGACCGCACGGGCAAAAACGGAAGCCCGTCGATGCGACCCACGATGCGGCCCTCCATTCCCTCTGACTGGCCGGCGTAAGCCGTTTCGAGGTCCGGGAACCTCTCGAGGAGCAGTTCTCTGATGGCGAGAGCCGGGTAGATATGCCCACCCGTGCCCCCGCCGCTGAAAAGAACCTTTTTCATCACCGCCGCCGCCCCCCGCCCATCTGGCGGGCGTTGTCGAGGTGCCTCGAGGAGAACGGCATCCGACGCATGTCGATAAGGGCGTTCTGACTCGACCCGTATTTCGAGATGCTGAGCAGAATGCCCATACCGGCCGCGAGGAACACAAGACTCGATCCGCCGTAGCTCACGAACGGAAGCGTCACGCCCGTCGTCGGGAGCACGCTCAGAACGACGCCGAGGTTGATCATCGCCTGACATCCGATGATGCCGGTGATGCCGCTGGCAAGCAGGAATCCGAACATGTCGGGAGCCCGGATCGCGATGTAGAACCCGCGCCAGATGAGCACGAGGAAAAGCAACACGACGGCGAGCCCGCCCGCGAAGCCTAGCTCCTCGCATATAATTGCAAATATAAAATCAGTATGCCGTTCGGGCAGGATGAAAAATTTCTGCCGGCTCTGCCCGAGACCCAGCCCCCAGATGCCTCCCGAACCGATCGCCACCAGAGACTGGATGATGTGATAGCCAGAGGTCCGCGCGTTTTCCCATGGATCGAGGAAGGCGAGAAGCCGCTTCATGCGATACTCTTTCTGGAAGATCAGGGAGACGGCCAGGATCGCCCCGCCGCCCAGCATCCCGCCGAGATGCGCGAGAGAACCGTTTCCGAGGAAAAGGAGGAGACCGTAGGAAAAACCGACGATGAGCGCCGTCGAGAGGTTCGGCTCTTTCAATATCAGAAGAAATACAGCGCCAGTTATAACGAGATCGGGCAGAATGCCTTTCGTCAGATCGCGAATGCGATCCTGCTTTCTCGAGATGGAATGGGCCATGTAGATGACAAAGCACAGTTTTGCGAGTTCGGACGGCTGGATGCCGATGCCGGCGAACCGTATCCAGCGTTTCGCGCCGCCGATCTCGCGGGCGACCCCCGGGATCAGCACGACGACGAGGCCGACGAATGCAACGACCATCAGGGGGATGGCCAGCGCATCCAGCTTCCGGTAATCGATCTGGGCGAAGCCGAACATAGCCAGAAGGCCGATGACAACCCACATCAGCTGCCGTTTGAAATAGAAGAGGCTGTCCGACATCTGGGCCATCGAGGTGATCGAACTGGCCGAATACACCATCGTCAGCCCGATTCCCATCAGGGCGATGACGATGAAAAACAGGACGTGATCGTATGGATTCTGCTTCATCGGAAGGATCGGCCGCCTACTCCGGCAGGCCTTTCACCAGCTCCTTGAACCTCGCGCCGCGCACCTCGAAGTTCGGGAAGAGGTCGTAACTGCTGCATGCGGGCGAGAGCAGGACCGTATCGCCCGGAACGGCAAGCCCGGCGGCCTTTCCGACGGCGTCCTCGAGGGTCGGAACGGAGGTCAGGGGAATGACCCCCTCCATCGCCGCCCGGAACCGCTCGCGCGCCTCGCCATACAGAACGACGTTGCGCACGCGGCCGCGCATCGTGGCGACCCATTCCGAAAGATCGGTGCCCTTGTCACGCCCGCCGGCAATCAGCACGACTGGAGGGGTGCACGCGCGCAGGGCGATGATCGATGCCGCGCAGTTGGTGCCTTTCGAGTCGTTGATCCAGGTCACCCCAGAGCGGTCGCGGACCCACTCGAGACGGTGTTCCACGCCAGCGAACTCGGCGACCACGCGTTCGAGACGCGAAGGCTCGACACCGGCGAGCAGAGCGGCCAGCGAGGCCGCCATGATGTTCTCACAGTTGTGCCGGCCGATGATTTTCACCGATTTCCGGTCAAACAGTTCCGTTTCCGTACCGTCTTCCCGGATATACACGAACGCGTCCCCGCGCATGGTGACGCCGGGCCGGCGGCCGTCGAGTTCCCAGCCAAACCATGCCTTCCTGCATCCGACGCGCCCAGACAGCTCGTGCATCGACTCCTGATCTGCGTTCAGGATCAGGACACTGGCACCCGTCATGTTGAGGGCAATCCGCTCCTTCGCCGCCCGGTAGGCATCGTAGGAAGGATACCGGTCCAGATGGTTCTCGAAGAAGTTCGTGATGATCGCGATATCGGGGGTGAACTCGGAAATCGTTTCGAGCTGAAAGCTGCTGACTTCCAGCACCTGAACGGCGTCATCGCCCGTCCTGGCCGCGAACTCCATCATCGGGATGCCGATATTCCCACCCAGAAACACGTTCGAAAACTGAGCTTCGCAGAATTTCGCCAGGAGCGTCGTCGTGGTCGTCTTCCCGTTGCTGCCGGTGACGACAAGCCGCCGCCCCTTCGAAAGGCGGTAGGCAATCTCGATCTCCGAGTGTATGGGAATTCCGCGTCTGGATGCTTCCCGGAGAATGGGGATGTCGGTGGGCACGCCGGGGCTCAGAACGATGAAATCAGCCTGGAGAACGCGTTCGGAATGGCCGCCGCCCTCGATCTCGACGGATGACGGCACACCGGCTTTCGCAAAAGCGCCGCGAAGTTTCTCCGCTGGCTGGATATCTGAAACCAACACCCGTGCCCCAAGCTCGGCAAGGGTTCTGGCAGCCGCCAGCCCACTTTTTGCGGCACCGATGATACTGACGGCTCTTCCCTGAACGTTCATCACACTTCCTCTGATTTCATGAATGACCGAACATCATATCATACACGTCAAGTGCCCCATTCAGGGCACCGTGCCCTTTATTCGCAGCCCCTGGATCGTAACTTTTTCGGGCGCATCGCGATGTGCCCCTACGCCAACTAGTCGCAGAGGCGGGTTTGAAACCCGCCCTTGTGGCACAACGCGGATTGAATGCAACATGCGCCTCTGCGTTGAATCCTTCGCATCTGCGCGATCAAGAGTCCTCGAGTTCGGAGAGTTCCTTTGTCATCCGAGTCTGGATGTCGCGCAGAGGAGTTCCCGTATCGATGGCTATCGCCCGCAACGATTCGTATTCGGGAACCATGTGCATGGTTCCATCGGGATCGGTGATCTTCTTGGCTGCAATGGCTCCGTAGGACGTTTGCAGTTCTCGTTTTTCGCGGCGGAGGACAGCCCGGGAAACTGTCTGGCGCCTGATCCCGAGCGTGGGGAGTTCGCGAAACAGGAGATCCTGGGCCCGTGCCGCAAGAGACGGCGGAACCATCACGCCGAGTGCCGTACCGGGGCGCCCTTTCTTCATTATCAGGGGCGTCATCGTCACGTCGAACGCCCCCATCTCCCAAAGGCGTTCGGCCACGTAACCGAGCAGTTCCCCCGAAGCGTTGTCGATATTCGTCTCGAGAACACTGACTTCATCGCAATCGACGTTGCCGCCAACAGTTCCGGAATTGCCGAAGAAGGCCCTCAGGACGTTCGGCACGGCAAACCGCCGGCTTCCGGCACCGGTCCCGATCCTCTGTGGAACGAACCCGGAAGGAAGCCCTGGCTTCGCATGGAGGCCCCGGAGAATAGCCGCCCCCGTGGGAGTCGTCAGCTCACCATCGACTTCCGGGAGGGAAAAAATCTCGAAGCCCCTCAGCAGAAGCGCCGTGGCAGGCGCCGGAACCGGCATTTTCCCGTGGCGGCAGTTGACGAAGCCGCGGCCGACATGGACCGGTGAAACATGCACGGACGTGATGCCGAGCTCTTCGAGGCAGATCGCGACTCCGACGATGTCGGCGATGCTGTCGCGAGCCCCCACTTCGTGGAAATGGACGGTTTCGGGAGTCGCGCCATGCACTTCCGCCTCGGCCACCGCAAGTTCGTGAAAACAGGCAAGGGCACGATCGGCCACCCCAGCGGGATACTTCGCGGCGGCGACGAGATCGCGGATCTCGCTTAGCCCACGCTCGGGCAGATCATGCGCGTGGGGATGAACATGATCATGTGCATGCTCGTGAACGTGTTCATGGTCATGCTCGTGAGCTTGTTCATGGTCGTGGTCGTGATCATGGCAATGCGTATGATCATGATCGTGAAGGTGATCGGCTTCGCGCTCATGGCAACGAGTATGTTCATGTTCGCCATGATGCAGCATGGCGTGATCATGGTGGGGATCGGCATGCGCCTGGGCTTCGTCATCGTGGGTGTTGAAATATGTCGCCCGGATACCGTCTTTTATTATGCTTCGTATAGAAATGCCGAGTCTGCCCTCCTGGAACGGGAGTTTCGCCAGCTCGGCCTCGAGGCGGGCGGGGTCGGCACCCAGATCGATAAGCGAGGCGACCGCCATATTTCCGGCGATGCCGGCAAAACAGTCCCAATACAATGTGGTCATGGCTTTCTCCCGTTGATCATGCGAATGGCCGCCACGGCGGCGCCGAATCCATTGTCGATGTTCACGACGGTCACGCCCGCCGCGCACGAATTGAGCATGCCGAGCAGCGCGGCGATGCCGCCGAAACTGGCGCCATACCCGACCGAGGTCGGCACCGCGATGACCGGAACCGGGACCAGCCCGCCGACGACGCTCGGAAGCGCGCCCTCCATGCCAGCGACAACGATCACGGCGTCTGCCGAACGAATCGTGTCGAGCCGCCCCAACAGGCGATGGATACCCGCGACACCGACATCACTGCATCGCACGACGCCGACATCGGCGAACTCGAGCGTAACGGCCGCCTCGTCGGCGACGGAAAGGTCCGACGTTCCGGCCGCCAGGACCGCGACCCGGCCGCGAGCGGCGGCTTTCCGGACGGGAAGGCTCATGGCCGTCCGGGACCGCTCGTCGATGCGGACCCCGCGTATCTGTTTTCTTAGCGCATCGAGGGTTTCGTCCGGACAGCGCGTTGCAAGAGCGCGTCCGTTCGCCTTTTTCAGGGCTCGAAAAATCGAGACGGTCTGCTCGGGTGATTTTCCAGCCGCGTAAATGGCTTCCGGAAATCCGGAGCGGGCCTCGCGGTGAATGTCGAGGACGGCGTCAGGCACGGTCACCTCGCCGGGCATGCGCCGTCGTAATTCGGCAAGAGCCTCGTCCGTATCCATGCGACGATGCCTGACGGCTTCGAGAATCGTTTTCATCACGGTTTCAGTAGACTTCATGGCGGGTAAAACTTTACCTGAACCCGTCCGACACTGCAAGGCAGGTCCCTCGATTTGCCCATCGCATGCGCCCCTCATGCATGGAAAAAAGCGAAAAATCATCCCGACACAGCCATCTGCAGCCGCGCAGCCTGGAAGCTCTGGTTTGCGATGGGCTTCCCGCCCGCTGTAGCCGTTTGATTTTCCCGCGGGAATCCCAGATAATGGCTGGGCTCGCGGAACATGCCGACGCATGCTCATTCAGCGGACGAACCGAGCCAAAGAAAGCAGGCGGTTCTTCATGGAAACAACCGAACGTTCTGAAACCCGCATCACTGGGCTGACCGGAATCCCGGAAACCAGAAAATTTCTGCTCCTGCTGCTGGCAACTCTGACAGTTTACGGGATCGCGTTTCACCAGATGGGCTGGCCCGTCATGCACGAACTGCCCCACATCCGCGTCGCGGAAGCCGCACGCTCGATCTGGCGAACTGGTTCGCTCGAGCCCCCGGAGTATCGGGGCTATGCCTCCGATGCCATCGCGCTGAGCCTGAAATCGGACCTCCCCGTCTGGCAGGATGCGTTTGCCCTGGGCGCGCGCGGCGAGCTGTATCCGAAGCACGGCGTCTTCACCGCGGCCGTGTCGGCGCTTTTCTTCGGCATGTTCGGGGAAGCGGGTTTTCTGATCTTCAACGAACTTCTGATCGTGACGCTGTTTCTGAGCCTTCGCCGCATCGCCGCCGGCTGGGAGATCGTTCTCTCGCCCTTCGCCACGGTCCTGGGGCTCGGCCTCGGAACGCAGCTCCTCCTCCACTCTTATTCCTTCTCCTACGATGTGTTCGCCAACACCCTTTTGTTCACCGGCTTTGCTGTGGCCGCATTCCGACCGGCAGTCGGAGGGTTCATCGCAGGACTCAGCGTCCTGGCACATCCCACGTTGCTCATCGTCTGCCCGTTCGGCTTCCTCCTGCTCCCGCCCGGGCAGTTCACCCGCGGCACCGTCGTGCGATATTTCGCCGGAATGGCCGCGGCCGGTCTGTGCATCGGGCTGGTCAACACCGCGTTATGGGGCGGCTTCTTCGTCACGGCGTATCACCGACTGCCCGAGTATCACGCTGGAACCATGCGGATCTCCGTGCATCCGATGGGCTTCGATCCGACCATTCTGTTGTCCGACTGGTGGGAAAAGCTCTTCCACTTTCGCTACGGCCTGCTTCTTTACAACCCGGTT
>MWAR01000583.1 GCA_002068715.1 bacterium ADurb.Bin374 | reverse complement strand
TCTCGTCGGCGGGAAGCGACACGCCGGACTTCTCGAGCGATCGTTTGAGAAACTTTTCCTCGTTGCGGTCGATGATCGCGCGCAAGGCCTTGACGTCTTTCTCCACGTCCTCGAGTTTGTCGTGCTTCAGCAGGTCCTCCTTGATCTTCGAGACCTCCGTATCCGTGCCGCCCCACGTGAAGGGGTTGTACCAGGTGGCCGCACCTTTCGCGTCGACGTCTTTCAACTGGTCGTTGGTGCTGTCGATCTCTTTTTTCGCGTTGCTCAGCGATTCGGCCTCGCGCTGCATCATGAACGCAAGCTGTTCCGACGACATGTCCTTCAGCGCATCGGCCGTCAGCGCCGCCGAGAACATCGATGACTGGCCTTCGGTTCCGGTCATCTTCTCGGTCGCGTTCGTCAGCTCCGACATGGCGATCGAACTCTTCACCGGCGCGGCCGCGATGAACTCGTTGCGCATCACGACCGTGGTCTTCTCGTTGTGTTCGATCATTTCACGCGTCACCGGCACCTGCATCGCCCCGGTCAGGGAAATGTCGATCCGCGCCTGGGCGGTCTGCTGCATGCCGTCAGGCATCAGCGTTCCCGGCTCGGCTCCGCGTGCAAGATCGAAAGCCTTGAGGTTCGAGCAGAGCAGTTTCTGCCCTTGTCCGGCGACCGTACGGTACAGTCGCGGTTTCCGGAACTCGTACACCACATCGGCGACGCCCTTAGAATCGATCCTGTTCGCATCCTTGTTTTCGAGAAACCGCTGGAATTTGATCGTGCCGGAGTTTCCGTCGGCCGCGCCATCCACCTCCAGGGTTCCCGCCTTGATTGCCTTGAAATCGAGGGCGAGCTGGTCGATCGACTTGCGAATCTCTGACTGGAGCGTCTGGCGGGCGTTCGCCTTCGCGAAATTCCTCCGTGACGCGGTCCAGACCTGGTAGGCACCGCCGAGGACGATGCTGGAAAGAAGGACGCCGATCATGACTTCGACGAGGGTCACACCCGATTTACGCATGTTCCGTCTCCCTTCGCGAGCGTCCGGTCAGTCGGATTCGGTGTTATATATAGCGTTAGATATACGAACCTGCCGCACCCCGGTCTTGTCGCCTTCGGTCCACCGGGCGTCGACCTGGATCCAGACCTCGCGGATGGTTTCAGGCTCGTTGGGCCGCACTCGTCCCTTGCGGACTTTCAGCTTTCCTTCCCATGTGAGATCTTTCAGCTGCGAAGCGAACTCCGCCAGGGATTCCTTCGTTTTCGGATAGTAGTTTTCGTTCAGGACTTCCCAGGTGTTGTCCGCAAGCCCCTGGTAATCCTTGATGATCGTCTTCATGGGAACGAACTTGCACTCCTCGACGAGCCCCAACGCCAGTCGCATCGCCTTCGAGTAGTTGTTCACCTTCACGGTGGACTTCGACCCATATTGAATCGTTGATAGGACCGGCAGAAGCGCCGCAGCCAGGATGAACGCGGCGATCATGATCTCGATGAAGGTCACTCCACGAGCCCATGCGGGAAACCGTTTCATTGGATCCTCCAGGCTTCCCAGCCGGGGGTGAGCGTCACCTGATACCGCTCGGGATCGTATTTTCCCTGTTTCGGGTGGATCGAGTTCAGCGTTGATCTCGTCTTGTAGCCGACGTAGGTGATATTCACGGCGCCCTGCGCCGAAGCCTTGTTGAAGGTATTCGTAATCCAGTTGCCCCTTATCTCAAGGCGTTTGTCAGGGAAGATCGCCAGTCCCTTGTCGGTGTAGAGGGAGCCTTCGAACCGGACGGGATCGCTCGGCGCTCCCTCGTCGAGAATTACGCCGCCGCGCCGCGCGATCAGGCTGAAGACCGTTCGGGGCGTACCGGCCACTGTTTCCTGGTCATCGGTATACGGATCCTCGATGTTTCCGTGAAGCGTAACATTGCCACCAGAGACGATCGAGCCACGACCGTAGACGTTGAACGTCGCGGAGCCGGGCGGCGGGAGCGTCAAGTTGTCTGCAACGAAGGTGATGCCGTTGAGGCGATAGCATTCCTTCCCGTTGATCGTGATCATCCTGTTCGGCAGGTCGGCGATGAAATCCCGCTCGGTCGCGTAGTAATACGTCGCCTTCTTCGCATACTGCTCGACGGAATACAGGTTCGGCGGGGAGTTCTCGAGCTGTGACGGATCGTAGATCGTGACCGCGCCGTCCGGTTCCTTGCTCGCATTCTCGGTCGCTTTCATCGGATAAAAACTGTATTCGTATTTTTCACAGACATCGTGGGTATGAACGAGCGGAATGGGAACCGGCGGGAGGTTGATGACCCCCGTGATCGGGATCTGCTTCCCGACCGGGAAGGGCCCCATCGGGTATCCCATGATCGTGAAATGCCACTGTTCGAACCGTTTCAGCACGCACCCTTCGATCTCGCGGGTCATGGTCGGATAGAGTGCGCCGGGGCCGAACAGATGCGTCACGGTCGAGCCGAACGCCGGCATGGGAACAGGAAGACCGACTCCCATGAACGAGAGCGGTCCGCCGCTGTGTGGCCAGTCCCATTTTTCGAACGGGTCCAGCGAGCCGAGAGGGCCTGGAAGCGGAACCAGATGCAGGGCCGGCTCGAATACCGTGCAACCGTTGACTTTGGGAATGATGTTGAACATGCCCGCGACCTTGCTCGCGATGTTCTTGAGCGTGCTCGACTTGCCCGTTCCTTCCGGGGGTGCGGGAGGATTCGGATTGATGGCCTTGATCACATTCGTCTTCACGGAGTTGTATCCAGCTTCGACACCGTTGAGGGCATTGTCGATCCCGGCCTTCAGGCCCTTGACCTCGGTCGGAACGGGTGTCGACGTCTGTTTGTGCGGTTCGCGGCTGTAGATCGAAAACTCCTTCTGCGGCATCGAGACCTTGACGTCGGTGATGAGGAGGATTTCCGACACCCGGGCGAAATTGAAAACATCGCCGTTCATCGGGTTCCCGTAAAATGAGACGTTGCACAGGGTCGGCTTCGTGCCGTTCACGCGGATCAACCCGGGGAACGCGTAGTATTCGCCCGCTTCCTTGGCCAGGAGCCCCTTCATGTTCGGAAAATTCTGGACCGTCAGCGGGCCGCCGGCATCGTTGAACACTATCTTGTCGTCGTTCAGGTTCGAGATGAAGAAGCTGTAGCACGGTGCCACCGGCTCGATGTCTGCGCACTTGAACTCCTTGGTGGCGAGAACGTGCTTCGTCGTGGTTTTCGAATCCCCGTAGGTGATCGAGGCTTCGGCGTCGATCGTGAGATACCCGTATTTTTCAACGCACTGGCTTTCTGAAAACGCCGGAACAGCCGCGCCGCCAAGTTTTGCGACGAGTTCGGGAAACGTTCCGGCCGCCAGATGAATTTCGTAGGGATACAGATCGTCAGGCAGGATCTTCTTCAGCAGCCCGTCGAAGGTGACAAAGCCCTTGATCTGGTTGGACCAGCTGTCGGGGAAGACTTTCAACATCACGTCGATAAGATCGATGTTCAGAAACGGCAGACCGAGGTTGATATTGAGCGCCAGCCATCTCGCGCTTTCCGGGAGGGAGAGGGTGAGAGCGGTGTATCCCTTGTTGTCGAGGAAATCCATCAACCCGGAATGAACGGCATACTCGCAGTCGACGCCGGGAACCTTGTATTTGTCGGCCCCAGACTCGGGACCGGGAGCGATTTTCAGCGCCTTGTCGAGCTTGAGGGTGATCTTGACGTCATACGGAGTCCCCGTTTTCCCGACCATGAACTCGACCATTTCATCGAGCTCTTTCGTATCGGGAGTCTGCAGCTGATCCTTCCCGAGAATCACCGGCTCGCCGACCGC
>MWAR01000582.1 GCA_002068715.1 bacterium ADurb.Bin374 | reverse complement strand
GATCCTGGCCGACCAGTTCAAGAAGACCGTCAAGAAGGTCCTCAAGAAGGAATTCCCCGACGACCCCATGGAGCAGCTCTGGGGCGGCATCGCCGCCGTGTTCAAGAGCTGGAACGGCAAGCGCGCCATCTCCTACCGCCGCATCGAAGGCATCCCGGACGAGTGGGGCACGGCCGTCACCGTCCAGGCCATGGTGTTCGGCAACATGGGTGACACCTCGGCCACCGGCGTCGCGTTCACCCGCAACCCGGCCAACGGCGATAACAAGTTCTACGGCGAGTGGCTGATCAACGCCCAGGGCGAGGACGTCGTCGCCGGCATCCGCACCCCCAGCCCGCTGAACAACGACACCAAGAACGACCAGAACAAGCACCTCCACAGCCTGGAAGAGGAGATGCCCTCGACCTACAAGCAGCTCGTCGAGATCCGGAACAAGCTCGAGTCGCATTACAAAGACATGCAGGACATCGAGTTCACGATCCAGGAAGGCAAGCTGTACATGCTCCAGTGCCGCAGCGGCAAGCGCACCGGCACCGCCGCCCTCAACATGGCGATGGACATGCTCGAAGAGAAGATGATCACCGAGGAAATGGCCGTCCTGCGCGTGAAGCCGGCCCAGCTCGATGAGCTGCTGCACCCGATCATCGACCCGTCCGCCGAGAAGAAGAGCGAGCCGATCGCAAAGGGCCTTCCCGCCGGCCCCGGCGGCGCCACGGGCCACATCGTGTTCACCGCGGCCGACGCCGTCGCGTGGGCCAAGAAGGGCAAGAAGACCATTCTCGTGCGCGAAGAGACGAACCCCGAGGACGTCGAAGGCATGCGCGCGGCCCAGGGCATCCTGACCGCCCGCGGCGGCATGACCTCTCACGCGGCTCTCGTCGCCCGCGGCTGGGGCAAGTGCTGCATCGTCGGCGCCGGCATGCTTCACCCCGAAGTCGAGAGCAAGACCCTCAAGATCGTCGGTTCCAAAAAAACCTTCAAGGAAGGTGATCTGATCACGCTGAACGGCACCCGCGGCCTCGTCTACGAGGGTGAGATGAAGATGATGGATGCCAGCGAGAATCCGCGCTTCCAGAAATTCATGAAGATGGTCGACAAGCATCGCAAGATGCAGGTCTGGACGAACGCCGACACGCCGGCCGACGCGAAGATCGCCCGCCAGTTCGGTGCCGAGGGCATCGGCCTGTTCCGCACCGAGCACATGTTCTACGGCGAAGGTTCGGACAAGCCCCTGTTCCTGCTCCGCAAGATGATCCTTTCGAGCACCGTCGAAGAGCGCAAGGCCGCCCTCGATGAGATGTATCCGTTCGTGAAGAAGGACATCAAGGCGACCATGGCCGAGATGGAAGGCTACCCCGTGACCTTCCGCCTGCTCGATCCGCCGCTGCACGAGTTCGTCCCGCAGTCGGAAGAAAAGATCGCCGAGCTCGCCAAGAGTCTCAAGATCAAGGCCGAAGACATCAAGAAGCGCGGCGAGGCTCTCCACGAGAGCAACCCGATGATGGGGCACCGCGGCGTGCGCCTTGGCGTCACCTACCCCGAGATCTCCGAGATGCAGATCCGCGCGATCCTCGAGGCCGCGGCCGAGCTGCTGAAGGACGGCAAGAAGGTCCATCCCGAGATCATGGTTCCGGTCACCTGCGATGTGCGCGAACTCGACTACACCAAGAAGATCGTCGACCGCGTGTATGAGGAAGTGCTGAAGAGCAGCGGTCTGAAGAAGATCGAGTATCACTACGGCACGATGATCGAGATCCCGCGCGCGGCGCTGATGGGCGATCGCATGGCCAAGACCTGCGAGTTCTTCTCGTTCGGCACGAACGATCTGACCCAGATGGGCTTCGGCTTCAGCCGCGACGATATCGGCGGCTTCATGCACGATTACATCGAGAAGCGCATTCTCGATGCGGATCCCTTCCAGACAGTCGATCAGGAAGGCATCGGCCAGCTGATCCAGATCTGCGTCGAGCGCGGTCGCAAGACCCGTTCCACGCTGAAGGTCGGCATCTGCGGCGAGCAGGGCGGCGACCCGGCCTCTGTCGAGTTCCTGTTCAAGCTGGGTCTCGACTACGTCAGCTGCTCCCCGTTCCGCGTCCCGATCGCCCGCCTCGCCGCCGCCCACGCATCGCTGAAGTATCGCGAGCTGCGCGAGAAGGTGCTCAAGGACCAGAATCACACCCCGCTCAAGGCGCTCCACGCCTGAGCGAACGACCGAAGAGCCGCACATGCCGTCACGAAGGCGAAAAGCCAGAGAAACCGCTCTGAAGGCGCTGTATCAGATTGATCTGGTGCAGCAGGCGCCCGGCGATGCGATCGAGCACGCGATCGCCGAAGATCTCTACCAGGCGCCGATCGAAGGCTTCGCCCGGGAAACGGCAGTGCGTCTCGTCGGGAACGATCCGGCGGCCGGCGACGTCGAGGGCTTTGCCCACGGCGTTGCCGGTCGTCTCGTCTCCTCGAGGCGCGATCAGGCCGGCGCCCGACAGGCCGTGGAGATGGCCGCGAAGGAGTTCCTCCCCGTCAGCCGGGAATTCCCCACCCTGGCCGACGAGCTCGGCGCGCTCTGCAACCGCGCTTTCGAGAAAATCGAAAGTCTCGTCGAGATCGAGCAGTTCGCGCGCACCCTTGTGGACCGCACTCTCGAGCACCAGGGTTCCATCGACGGGATCCTCTCCCGTTACGCCGACAACTGGTCGCTCGATCGCATGGCCAGCCTTGACCGCTGCATTCTCCGGTTCGCGACCTGCGAGTTGCTCCACTTCCCGGAAATTCCGGTCAATGTTTCTATAAATGAAGCGATAGAACTCGCGAAGAAGTATTCCACCGAGCGGAGCTGCGAGTTCGTCAACGGCATTCTCGACAAGGTCCAGCGCGAGCTGAAGCCTGTCAAAACCGAGGCGCGACGGCGCGAATCCCAGACGAGCACAGACGGAGAGGGCTGATGGCGCTTTCGTCGATCGTCATCAACAAGAACTCCGATTCGCTCCGCAACATCTGGATTTTCGCTTTCGTCATCGGCGCGATCACCGGCCTTGCCTTCGCGGGCATCGGCCTTGCCATCGGAAAGGTCGCCGCGTCGGCAAAAACCAGTTTCATTCTCGCCACTCTTGGGATCGGCGTCGGAGCCGGCCTGCTGATCGGCTGGTTCGGCCGCGAGATCATCCTGGGCCTGATCAACCTCGTTCTCGACGAGCTCGAGACGAAAGTCGGCCTGCAGCGCGCGAGCTATTCGAGCAGAAAATCCGGTCTCAGTCGCGAACTGGACATTTTCGACCAGATGTTCAAGGTGGTCGTCTCGATCCTCAAGCGCGTCCTCACGATCTCCCTCCGGCTCGAAGAAGCCTCGATCGACCTGGACCGCACGGCCCAGATCAGCTCGACCGTCATCAAGGAGGTCGTGGAGAAGGTCGACAGCATCAACAAGAACGCCGTCGACAACGCCAGCAACCTGCGCGAGACCATTTCCTCGCTCGAGAGCAGTTTCAGCCTCAGCAAGGACATCAGTTCGAAGCTCGTCATTGCCCGCGAGGACAGCCAGGGCGTTGCTGAAATAGCGCAGAATACGCAAACTTCGGTCAAGCAGTCGGTCGAGAAGATGATGCGCATCAAAGAACTGACCGAAGGATCCGCAAACCTCGTGAACGAGCTGAACGACCGCGGAAAACAGATCGGCACGATTCTGACCGAAATCGCCAACATCGCCGAGAAGACGAACCTCCTCGCCCTGAACGCCGCCATCGAAGCCGCGCGCGCCGGCGAGCACGGCCGCGGCTTCGCTGTCGTCGCCGACGAAGTGCGCAAGCTCGCACGAGGCTCGGCCGAGTCGTCGAAGAAGATCAACACCCTCATCAACGACATCCTAGTGAAAACCGAGAATTCGGCGGAAATGATGCGGTCGAACACCAACAAGGTGTATGAGGGCATGGACCTGATCAGCGCCGTCGACACGAGCCTCAGCAACATGGTCGACACAGCCCTCAAGCTCAACGTCATCATCAAGGACATCAGTGATTCGGCCGAGCGGCAGAGCGAGACATCCGACGTCATGTATCAGAAGGTAAACACGATCTCGAAGATCACCGACCAGATATCGCAACAGATACAGAATGTCGCGAGCACCGCCCTGAGCCGCACCGTCATCGTCGACCAGACGACGAGTTCGGCCCGCGAGCTGCGCACCCTGTCGGACATTTTCCAGAACGCCCTCGTGCCGTTCAAGTTCAAGGTCGAAGGCGCGAACAAGCGCGCGTTCGTGCGCACCGAAACGCGTATTCCCTGTAAGTTCAAGGTGCTTCTCTCGGGCGAGCTCATCGACGGCACCCTCAGCAGCGGCGATTACGAGATGCGCGGCGTCATCACCAATCTGTCGGCCGGCGGCTGTCTCATGGAGACGACCGAGGACATCGAGCAGGGCAAATACATCATCTTCGCCTTCCAGCTGGGCAGCCAGTTCATCCAAGGTATTCAGGGGCGCCTCGTGCGGCTCCGCAGGTCATCCACGGGGTCCGAAGACACCGTGGGCAAAGATGCGTATGAAGGCATCATCTCGTTCAACAACGTCTCCCCCGATCACGAGAAGGTGATCGTGGACTTCGTCCTCAACGCCCAGCGCCAGTTCGAGCAGAACCTGGGCATCACACTCGAAACCTGAGGTGAAGATTCGATGGCGCGTATCGAGAAACGACTCCTCGGCGAGTCGCTCGTCAGCGAGAAGCTGATCACGGAAGAGCAGCTCAAGACGGCCCTCGCGGAACAGAAACGGACCAGCGACACCCTCGGCTTCACTCTGCTTCGGCTCGAGTATCTGAAGGAGCAGCAGCTTCTCGACTTTCTCGGAAGCAAGCTCAACTTCAGCTACGCCAACCTCCGCAACTACGTCATCGATCCGAAGATCGTCAAGATCATTCCCGAGAACATCGCCCGGAAGTATCACTGCATCGCCCTCCTGCGCGTGAAAGGCTCGCTCACCGTCGCGATGGTCGACCCGCTCGACTCGTTTTTGATAGATAACCTTAAATATACCACGAACTGCGACATCAAGCCGCTCGTCACGACGATGACCGAGATTCAGGAGGCGCTCGACCAGTTTTACGGAGGCATCGCGCCGACCACGGGCGCCCCGCAACCAGCAGCCGGCGCCGTTCCCGCGGCGGGTGTCGATCTGAAGTCAGCCTCGAGTCTCCAGGAGTTCGCCAAGAAGATCCAGGGAACTGGCACGAAGCCAGGTATCGGGCACCAGGGCGCGGTCATCGACCTTTCCGCCGCCGACCAGGCGAACATCATTCAGCTTGTCAGCCTTATTATCATGCGCGCTATAAAAGAAAAGGCGTCGGACATCCATATCGAGCCCGACGATACGGTGATGCGCACGCGGTTCCGTATCGACGGCATGCTCCAGGAGGTCATGGCACTGCCGAAAAACCTAGAGGCCGCGACGATCTCGCGGTGCAAGGTCATGGCCGAACTCGACATCGCCGAGAAGCGCGTTCCGCAGGACGGCCGCATCAAGCTCAACCACGAGGGCCGCGAGATCGACCTCCGTGTCTCGACGTACCCGACCCTCCGGGGTGAAAAAATAGTCATGCGAATATTAGACAAGAGCCGTGTGTTGTTCGGTCTCGAGGACCTCGGATTCGCGGATGACACCCTGGTCAAGTTCTCGGGGCTGCTCGGCAAACCCAACGGCATCATCCTCGTCACCGGCCCCACGGGAAGCGGCAAAACCTCGACGCTGTATGCATCGCTGATGCGCATCAAGGATCCCTCGATCAACATCGTCACGATCGAAGATCCCGTCGAATACCAGCTTGCCGGCATCAACCAGGGCCAGATCAACACCAAGGCCGGATTCAGCTTCGCCGGCGGCCTGCGCTCGATCCTGCGCCAGGATCCAGACGTCATCATGGTCGGCGAGATCCGCGATGTAGATACCGCCGAAATTTCGATCAGGGCCGCATTGACCGGCCACCTGGTCTTTTCGACGCTGCACACCAACGATGCGGCCGGCGCGATGACGCGCCTGATCGATATGGGCACCGAGCCGTTCCTCGTCGCCAGCTCGATCATCGGGGTCATGGCGCAGCGTCTCTGCCGCCTCATCTGCGAGAACTGCAAGAAGGAGTTCGTCCCCTCCGCCGGCATCATCAAGCACAGCAAGCTCCTGTATCAGGCCGGCAAGACCCATGTGTATTCCGGCGAAGGCTGCGAGCAGTGCAACAAGACGGGCTACAAGGGCCGAACGACCGTCAGCGAGCTGCTCATTCCGAACGAGCGTATCAAGGAGCTGATCGTCGAGAAATCCCCGACCAGCGTCATCAAGAACGAAGCGATGAAGCAGGGGATGCGCACGCTGCGACAGGACGGCCTTGCGAAGGTGCTTCGCGGGTTGACGACCCTCGAAGAAGTCATCCGGGTTTCGGCCGAAGACGAGATCTGACCCCCTTCGATTATGCAACGGCTAGATGCGCTTCGCCAAGCACTTGTATCGCTTCTCCCCCCGGAGGACCACCCTCTTTTCGCACGTCTCTGGAACGCCGTTTCGAACCGCCCCCTGCTCCTCCGGCGGTCGAGGCCGCACCGGACGCTCGCGGTCTCCGTCACGGGCCCGCAGTGCGAGCTTCGGTGCTCCCACTGCAACGGCCACTACCTCGAGGCGATGCGCCCCATTTCGGCGCTCGACAGCAGCGATTACGAAACGTTCCGTTCGTTTCTGATCAGCGGCGGAAGCGACTGTTCCGGACGCGTTCCCCTCTCGGGGCATATCGACAGGATCCTGCGCATGCCGGAGGAAGCGGGGCTGAACCTTCACGTCGGCGTCCAGGGAGCAGAATCGCTCCTACCGCTCAAGGGCCGGCCTGTCACGGTTTCCTACGATCTCGCCGGCGACGCGGAAACGGTTCGCGAAGTGTACGGCCTTTCCCGGCCGGTTTCCGAGATCGAGGCCTGTTATCTCGAACTGTCGCGACATTTCCGGGTGGTTCCCCACCTGACGCTGGGCCTTCGCGGAGGTGCCATCTCGGGCGAGCCCCACGTGATCGATTTTCTCGCCGCCAATCCCCCGTCCGCCCTGACGTTTCTTGTGTTCCGCCCCACCCCGAACACGCCGTATGCGGACAGGCTCGCGCCGGATATCCACGATGCGGTCGATATCATCGCGGATGCGGCCAGGCGCCTTGCCTGTCCAATCCACCTCGGCTGCATGCGGCCGTCCGGGATCTACCGTCGCCGCCTCGATGTTCTGGCCTGGGCCGCCGGGGCACGGGTCATCGTGATGCCCGAGCACGAATTCGTACGAATTCTTGCGGCGCATGGCATTCCGGTCGAGGAACAGACCGAGTGCTGTTCGCTCGAGTATTCCTGACAATCCCATGAATCCAGAAAAGATCAGGGTCAGTTACGGCACGGCACTCGTGCTCGGACTCAAGCACGGCACGCAGGATGCTCCGCCCACGACGGCGTATCTGCTCTGGGACACAGGCTGCCGCGGCACCTGCAGTTTCTGCCCGCGGGCCAACGGAAACAGCGAGAGTCAGCGACTTTCCCGCATCATCTGGCCGGAATTCCCGACGGAAACCGTCATCGACGCGCTTTCCCGCTGGCCCCGCCCGTTCGGGCGCATCTGCATGCAGACGGGCTGGAATCCCGACACGGAAGAATCGCTGATAGATATTTCTAAATATTTTTTAGACCGCGACTTCACCCTCAGCGTGACGATCCACCCATCACAGACAGTGCTTGCCGCACGGCTGCTCGGCCTTGGAGTCGATCACGTCGGGATCGGGCTCGACGCCGCCGGCGCCGACACGTATCAGCAGCACAAGAACCGGCGGCACGACACCGACTATCCGGCGGTTCTGGACCTGTGCCGGACCTGGCCCGGACGGGTCGAAGTCCACCTGATCGCCGGCCTCGGCGATTCGGAGGAGACTTTCATCAGGCGGATGGATGCGCTGATGGACGCCGGCGGCGATATCGCCCTGTTCGCCTTCACGCCAACGAACGGAACCGGCAGCCCGCCTTCGCCGTCCTCCTACCGCAGGCTCCAGGCATGGCGCTGGCTGAGGCACAACGGATCGGTAACAATCGATCAGGCCGTCTTCCGGAACGGTCGGCTCGTCGATTTCGGCCTGCCACCGCAATCACTCAGGCACCTTCTTTCCGACGGCCTCGCTTTCAGGACGTCAGGATGCGGTGCCTGCAACCGTCCGTATTACAACGAGCGGCCGGGGGGCATCATGTATAACTATCCCCGCTCTCTCACGGAACACGAAACGGAGGCGGCAATCGCTGAAATGCTTACGTTCTGATGTCCGGGCGTGCCGGCACGTCAGAATGTATATTCACTCATATTTTGCACGCGACGTCCTCTAGGTGACAGCTGTGCACCGAGGCGGTTTTCATGTAAAATGGGACGAGAGGATCCGTTCAGGGCGGTCGGCAACAGGTATCAGCCCTGACGCGTGAGAAAGCAGAGTCATCATGGAGCAAAACAGAGAACCGACCTGCGGAAACGAGGCTGCCGAAGAACGTCTGTTTCGGCAGATATTCGACCGGAACCGCGCAATCAAACTCATCATCGATCCGCAGACAGGCGGAATAGAGGACGCGAATCCGGCAGCGGTGCGGTTTTACGGATATTCACGGGACGCCTTGCGCGAGATGAACATCGCCGATATCAACACCCTTCCGCGCGAGCTTGTTCTTGCAGAAATGCAGAAAGCCGTATCAGGCACGATGGACCGGTTTCTCTTTTCCCATCGCATGGCTTCGGGAGAGCTCCGCGACGTCGAGGTCTTTTCGAGCCCCATCACGCTTCGAGGCCGGGAATTGCTGCTGTCGATCGTGTATGACCTGTCGGGGCAGAAAGCAACGGAAAAAACGCTCCGCGAGATTGAACAGATCTTCACCCTGTTCATGGAATACAGTCCAATCCTCGTTTATTTCAAGGACGAGCAGGGACGCGCGCTGAAGGTGAGCAGAACGTTCGAGCAGTTGATCGGCCGCCCGGCTGAGGACATGATCGGGAAGACCATGTTCGAACTGTTTCCGACCGATTTCGCAAAGCACATGGTGGAAGACGACCTGAAGGTTCTGCGGGAAGGCAAGGCCATCGACATTACCGAGACATTAAATAATCGATACTATCGAACGGTCAAATTCCCGATTCTGGAAAACGGCCAACCGAAACTGCTTGCAGGATTCACGATCGATACGACCGAACAGGTGCAGGCAACGATCGAGTTGCAGAAGATGGAAGAGCATCTGCAGCTGACACTCGAAGCGACCCACAGCTCTTCGTTCGACAACAATTTCAGAACCGGAAACGTCGTGACGACGACGGCGTTGTACGAATTTCTCGGCTACGGGGCGGAAGAAATTCCGAAGACCATGAAGGAGATCTACGCGCTCATCCACCCTGACGATCTCGATTCCATCAATCATGCCATCCAGGAGCACAACGCGGGGAAAACGGAGCACTATTACGCGGAGTTCCGCCTCAAAGCGAAATCGGGGGAATGGATCTGGGTGAACGGCCTCGGAAAAATCATCGAGCGCGACGAGAATGGTCAGCCGGCACGGCTCATCGGCATTTCCACCGAAATTCACTACCGCCGTACGGCGGAGGAAGAAAAGAAAAAGCTCGAAGACCAGATCCGCCAGACACAGAAACTCGAAAGCCTGGGGATTCTCGCCGGCGGCATCGCCCACGACTTCAACAACCTGCTGACTGGTATTTTCGGCAACATCGAAATGGCTTCCCTGCACTGCGCCGCCGGGTCTCCTGCCTGGGAGTTTCTCGACAAGGCCCGCGGCGTGTTTAGCCGGGCACACAGTCTGACGAAACAGCTTCTGACCTTTTCCAAAGGTGGGGCCCCATCGAAAAAGACGGGAAATATCTCGAAACTGCTCCGCGATGCATCGATGTTCGCCATCAGCGGGTCGAAGGCGGCCTGCCTCTTCGATATCGCGGAGGATCTATGGTTGTGCGACTACGACGAGAACCAGCTATCCCAGGTCATCGACAACATCGTCATCAACGCCCGCCAGGCAATGCCGGACGAGGGGCTGATCAGGGTCTCGGCATGCAACGTCCGGCTCGAGAAAACTCCCGTTCCCAGGAACAGCGACGGAAGATATGTCCACATCTCGATCGCCGACACGGGCATCGGGATTTCATCGGAAGTCAGGGAGCGCATTTTCGAGCCGTTCTTTTCGACCAAGCAGGACGGAAGCGGCCTCGGACTCGCGACGGCGTTTTCCGTCGTCAAACGGCACGGCGGGTTCATCACGGTCGACTCGACGCCCGGCGCCGGCAGCATTTTTCATATCTATCTTCCTGCAAGCCAGCGCAAGGTTGAGGACGTGACGGAGGCCGCCTCGGGCACCGAGCATCACGGCGAGGGAACCATCCTGATCATGGATGACGAGCCGTCCCTGCGCGAATTGGTGTCGATCCTTCTGCGCCAGATGGGCTACACGCCGTTGTGTACAGCCGATGGACAGCAGGCAATTCAAGCATTCCAGGAGCTGCGACAAAAGGGTGAAACATGCGTGGGAGCGATCCTGGATCTGACGATTCAGGGTGGAATGGGAGGCAAGGCTGCAGGCGCCGAGCTTCACAAGATCGATCCCACGCTCCGCATCTTCGCGACGAGCGGCTACTCCGACGATCCGGTGATGGCAAATCCCGAGCAGTACGGATTCGTCGGGAAAATCGAAAAACCGTTCCTTCTGAAAGACCTGGCTGACATCCTGAACAGAAGTCTTCCGACCGGGAAGGCGTGAGCCACGACCTGGAATAAGAAGAAGCTGTCGGTCAGCGGCCCGCCATCAGCCGTTTCACCAGTGGGGTCACCAGGAGCATCAGAACCGTGATGACCGCCAGGCCGATGGCACATTTCACGTAGAGGTCCGAGTAGACGCCTG
>MWAR01000581.1 GCA_002068715.1 bacterium ADurb.Bin374 | reverse complement strand
CGACCAGAGCCCTCTGACATCCTGGGGAAGGTCGGGAATCCGGACGATCCGAAAACATGGACGTTTACTGACACGACGGTCAATTATGCCAACCTGGTTCACACCCACAAATTGAAAGTTGCCTGGAAGAACAAAGGCGATTCGACCGAGAAGTTCTACACGCTGGTTACGTTTCGCGCAAAGTTGAGCGAAGACTGATATGCAAGACACCTCAATACATATTTCAAACGGCAGACAGGGAACAGCCATCGTTCTCGCGCTGGTTTTTGCCACGATTCTGCTGCAGCTCGCCATCTCGTACAGCGGCCTTATCGGTCAGACGCGGCCCCAGACCGAACTCATAGACGAACGGGTCCGTCTGCATTACCTCTCAAAGGGACTCACGGAGATCGCCCTTCTCAAATTCCAGAAATTTCCCTCAGACTTTTACAACTGCTGGCGGCATCAGGCTTCGACATCGGCAAACGTCTCCTTCTGGCTCGACACGAACGGTCCGCTGGCGCGGTATACGATCGAAGCTCCCGAGATGAAGGAATACAAGACGACGGGATTTTCTGAGTCCACATCCTCGTTCAACACCAGGCCTATCTGCTTCAATCTGACGGAAATGCGCCTCATGACGTCGAACCGATGGAACGTCGAGGTACTGCAGATCAAGGCCAACGCGCATTATACGACCCGGTCCGGAAAGGCCATCAATGTCGATGCGATCCGGACGGTACGCACGGAGCGTGTGACGCTCAGATAGCGGCTTTCTGTTCTTCAACGGCCGGCGCGCGTTGTTTCATGCGAAACATCGTCGCAGGAAGCCTGCCATCACAAAGATTCGACGGGTGCCGCAAACCAGTTTTTCACGCGCGTCACGGATTTGATGACGTGCGTCTTCTGCTCCATTTCGAGGGTGAGGCGGGGGCGCTTCGCCGGCTCGCGGGCGTTCAACCAGGCGATCAGCGGGCCATATTTCACGGTTCCGTCCTCGACCGCGATGTGGTCGTCTTCGGAGCCGAGGTTGTCGTGGAGATGGCACTCGAACATCCGGTTTCCAAGGCGTTCGAGCCATGTTTTCATCGCCGTCTGCGAGAACAGGTTGAAATGGCCCGTGTCGAAACAGACGCCCGCGACCTTTTCCGGATACGGTTCGATGAGCGCGGCGAGATCACCGGGACAAGCATCGTAAATGTTTTCGAACGCGATGCGCAGCCCGGCCTTTTCGGCATGGGCCATCACGGTATCGAGTGAGGGACGGGCCCGGTCGAACCAGTGCGAGAAATTCTTTCCGAGGACGTAGGGCCCGAAACCGGGGTGAACGACGATCTGGTCGGCGCCGAACCGCTTCGCGAGATCGATCGACCAGTTGAGCCGGTCGAGACTGACCGAGCGGATTTTCGGATCGTGGGCACCAAGGTTGAGGTCGAAGAAGGGGGCATGCCAGATCGGCTTGAATTTTCGCGACGCGATTTCGCCCTGGAGCGCGTCGAAAGCCTCCGGAGCCGTCGAATCGATGTCCTCGCCGGAAAAATACAGCTCGGGCTGGAGTCCCTGGATGGCCAGAAAGTCGAGTTCCTCGGCTTTCATGTGGCGATAGGAAAGGTTCACATAGATCGTCGGAACTGTCATGATTTTTTCTGGCCTTCGCCTTCCTCGGGGATTATCGCTTCGTCCACGAGCATGACCGGAATATCTTCCTTGATCGGATACCGGCGTCGGCAGGAGGTGCAGTTCAGGGTGTCCTTCGCCGTATCGTGAACGATCTCTCCATGGCAGGCCGGGCAGGCGAGAATCTCCAGAAGTTCTTTCTTGATCGGCATGAACAGCTCCTTTCCGAGGTCCGAAATGTGGGCAACAGTATAGACGCCCTCCCCCGAAAATTCAACCCGCCGCCTGAATTCTTTCCCCCAGACAATTTCTGGAGGCGTGAGTAGTGGCGAAAGAAAGCCAATCGTGGATCGAGCGCGATGAACCGCGATGATATGACATGGCACTTCCCGTTCTGGTATAGTGGCAGCGTGAAGAAGACATCACCCCACGGCGTGACGGAGCGCCGCTGTTCGTTTGCAACACCGCTCGCCCAGCTTCAGCATTTCGATCGGAAGTTCCGGCTCGGCGCCGATATCGATGCGGTTATCGAGGCCTGTTCGGCCGAGCAGAAAGATCTCACCGATGCCACGGAGGCAGTGTTCAAATGCCTTGCCCGGCATCTGAACCCGACCCTCGCGTTTCTCCGCAGCTTCGACGAGCATCTCGAGATGGCAACCTTCACATACGGCTGTCTCCGGGAACTGCTGGAGCAGTCGGTCCCAGACCTGTTCGAGATAGCCGAGCCGACGACGCGCATCACGCCCGCCCTCACCTGGTTCGCAGTTCCGCTCGACATGTCGGGCGAGACGGTGGGCGTGCTCGGCATCGCCTATCAGATCGGAACGGATCTCCTTCCCGCCGACCATCTCCTCGATCTTCTCGACACGGTCGCGGAAGAGCTCGACAGCTACTTTTTCACGATCCGGGACAACCGGCGTAAGCACCTGTTCATTCTCGAGCTCCAACAGGCACTGATGAGCAGCATTCCCGCCACGGCCGTCCACACGGCCGCCACCCTGCTGCAGCGCGAAGCCCCATCTCAGGAACTACTCGTCATCTACCGGGAAGAAGACCTGATCCCGCCCGACGGAATCCGATACGTGCTGTTTCGCGAAGGCCAGCAGCTGTTCGAGAGCTGCCTCGCGCCCCATCCCGTCCTGACCAGGATCGTCCAGGAGCGACCAGACGAGTTGTTCCAAAACACCGAGCAGGTTCTGGCCGGTCTGTTTCCCGACGTTCATCCTTCGATCATCCCCATGGCTGGGCCCTCGCCCGAGAAGCCGCGCGGCGTGATCGTCGCAACGCCGATCGAGGGGACCACCCTGCCCGTTTCGGTCCAGGACAGGCTCCAGCTGTTCGCCGAGGCTCTCAGGCAGAGGCTCACCGATTTCAACCACGAGATCCACCGGCTTCGCCGCAATTTCCCTTCGGCCTCGGCCGTCAGGCTGATCAGCACCATCGGGTATCAGGAACGCTTTCTCATCGCGCGGACGATGGAAACGGGGCGCATGGTCATCACGCCTCCATGTCCTCTCGCCTTTTCCGGGGATGATCCGAAAGACCGGCCTCTCCAGGTTCGCCTGCTGCATGAGTGGCTCTGCATGGCCACCGCGGGGTTGTTCGAGCAGGGAGCCGCACTGGAGCCTTCATCAGCAGGAAGCCTCACGGCGCTGTTCGGCCCGCCCTTCTTCGAATCGCCCCGCCGTCAGACGGTCGAGCGGATGGTCGCGGCAGCGATCCGTCTCAAATCTGCATGGAATGAGCTTCGCACCAGAACTGACTTTTCTCCCCTGCAGACGTTCAAGATGGCCCCAAAAATCGCCATGACGCTCGAGACGGTGCATATCGACTATATCGGCCCCTACCGCGACATCCACGCCTTCCCGACGGACCCGGACTTACTGCCGGCGATGCTTTCGATGATCGGGCCGGGCGACTGGATCTGCTCGCCGCTTGTCGCCACTGAAGCGATGAAGGTCATGCCCGGCAGATGGAACCTCGATGACCCAATATATATCAATATGGATATATACGGCAATAAATACGAATCCTATCTTCTGAAAGAGTAGCGACCGACGACCATGCCGGGCACCCTCCTCATCCGCCTGAAGGGAATGGGCGACATCGTCCATCTCCTGCCCTCGCTCGAGATGCTTTCGCGACAGGAGCGCATGCGCCCGATCGCGCTTCTCTGCCAGGCGCCGTTCGGCGATATCGTCCCCGACGATCTGGGAATCGAGTTGATCCAGATCCCGGCCCACGCCTCGCCCATGCAGATGTTCGAGCTCATCCGGCGGATCAGGAAGCGGCGGTTCGACCGGCTGTTCGATCTGTTCGTCAATCCCCGGACCGCCCTCATCAGTTTTCTGAGCGGTGTTTCACGGCGCTGCGCCTTCGCGCACCGGGGGCGTATGTATGCCTATCACGAGACATGGACGCCGCCGGATCCCAACCTCCATCTTTCACATCTGTTCCGGGATTTCTTCGCGCGATTCGGCATCGAGGGAGAGATCGGGCATCCCCGGCTGGCGGCGCCTCCGGAATCGGCGAAGCGCGCGGATGCCCTCCTTTCGGATCTCGGCATTGGTCGGCCGCTTCTGGGAGTTAACGCGCACGCCACGTATCCGTCGAAAGCCTGGCCTGAAAGGCACTTTGAGAATCTGGTCCGTCGCTGGCATGCAGCGACGGGCAGGAAAGCGTTTCTCTTCTGGGGCCCCGGCGAGCGCGCGGCGACAGAGCGTCTGCTTGCAAAGCTCGGTCCCGGACTGGCAGCGACGCACGAGGCGCTTTCGATACGGGATTTCATCGCCCTGCTCGGCCGCCTCGACCTGTTCGTGACCGGCGATACCGGGCCGATGAATCTTGCCTGGGCGCTCGGCACGCCGACGGTCGCCCTGTTCGGCCCGACGACGCGCCGGGCCGTGGCGCCCATCGGGGAACAGCATCTCTCGCTCCATCATCCGACGCTCGAATGCCTGCAGTGCCACAAGGAGACATGCGACGACGGCCGGTGCATGACCGAGATGACACCGGACATGGTATTCGACGCGATATACAAGAAACACCCCGTTCTTTTCACGGAGGCACGTAAACCATGATGCGCCGCGCCGTTTTTCTCGACCGGGACGGCACGCTCAATCCCGATCCCGGCTACATTTCCCGCCCCGAAGACTTCGAACTGTTTCCCGAAACGCCGCAAGCCCTGCGACGCCTGCGGGAGGCGGGGTTTCTTCTCGTCATCGTCACGAACCAGTCGGGAGTCGCCCGGGGAATCATTCCTCCACTCTCCTTGCAGAAGATCCATGAAAAGATGCACGGAGAGCTTGAAAAGGCAGGCGCTGCCCCGGATGCCATTTACGTCTGCCCGCATCATCCTGATTTTCCCCAACCGGGACACGCGGTCGGTATGGCCTGCGGATGCCGGAAACCCGAGCCCGGCCTGGTCATCCGCGCAATTGCGGACTGGAAGATCGATGCGTCATCCTCCTTCGTTGTCGGCGACCGGATGACGGACGTGCAGATGGGGCTCGCGGCAGGCGTTCCGCCGGTTCTCATCGCCTCGAAAAAGCCTTCCGACCTTCCGCCGCACGTACCCTGCCTGCCGGATCTTTCGGCCGCGGTTGATTGGATTCTCTCGCAGGGCTGACGGACGGCGAATCGGCACGTTTACGAACGATCGGTACATTTTTTACGGAATTTCACCACACCCCCCCGTCGGTTCGTATAATCGAAATATCGATCCTGACGATCCGAAAAAAATAAGAAGGAGAATAAGAATCATGTTGAAGACAACCGCCAAGGTCCTCTTCGGAGCCCTGATCGCCATCGGCCTTCTTATTCCCGCCGCCCCCGATCAGGCCGAAGCGAAATCCAAGAAGAAAGTCGGCTTCTTCACCCGTGTGAAGCGTGCCGTGAAGCATAAGGCCAAGATGACCGCCAAGAAGACCCGCCGTGCCGTCGTGAAGGCCGGATGCGCCGTTTCCAACGGCGTCATGGACAGCGCCGTGAAGGCCAAATCCGCGATCACCGGCAAGAAGGCCAAGAAGGTCTGGGTCAAGGGCCATTACAAGACCCACAACAAGAAACACACCAATGGTCACTTCGCCCGCGTGAAGCGCCATCACAAGTCCTCCGGCGGTGCCTCGGCCCCGGCTCCGGCTCCGGCCCCGATGCCCTCCGATCCGGCGATGCCCCAATAAACAGAAAGACATCCTGAAACCCCGCGCAGAAGCGCGGGGTTTCTTGTCGTTCGGCATCATCATGGTCTCTGCGGGAATTTCAGCGCTGGAGGCAACCAATTTTCGGCGTTTCCAGGGTTATTGGTCAGGAACTTCGATCTGAAGCTGATTTTCAGGGGCACGGAACAGGAATGAATCTTGCTATATTCCCTGAAACACGATCAGGGAGAGAAATGATGCGACGTTACGGTCTTCTCGCTGCACTTGGGATCATGATGTGTTTTTCCATCACGGCTTTTTCCGCAACGGAGAACGTCGTACCGGTCGACGCCACGCAGATGCTGACCGGCTATGCCCGGGAACTCCCGGCCCCGCGGCTGGAGATTTCAGAGTCGGACGCCGTCGCCCCCTTCGGTCTTTCGCTGTCGCGTGAACTTCCTGCGAAGAAGCCGGGAGACATCGACGAGTTCTGGACCTGCAATATCGCATCCAACACGTTCGAGCGCACGCAGGCATCACTCAGCGTGGTCGGAAAACATTGTTATGTCTATCTCGAGAAAGGACAGAGCGCTTCCGCGGCGCGTCTCGAGGAGATCGCCGACGAGTTCGACACGCACATCTATCCGACCGTCACGGGGCATTTCGGTCAGGAATGGAACCCCGGCGTCGACAACGACCCGCGCATCACCCTGCTGCTGATGGACATCAAGGACGGCTACCAGCCGAAAGGCATGTATACCGCCGGTTATTTCAACCCCGGCGACGAGTATCCCGAAGGGCAGCTTCCCGCAGGCAGCAAACTCAAGGGCAATCAGCGGGAGATGTTGTATATCGACATAAATCCTTCCGACATCACCAGCCGCACATTCCTGTCGGTCGTCGCGCACGAATTCCAGCACATGATCCATTTTCACCAGGACTCCAAAGAAAACACCTGGGTCAATGAGGGATGCTCGCAGATGGCGACCTGGCTCTGCGGATACGGGCATCCGACGCAGGTGAAGGCGTTCACCCGAACCCCCGACAACAGTCTCGTGGCCTGGAACCGGTTCAATATGCTCGCCAATTACGGCCAGACCTATCTCTGGAACTCGTTTCTGACCACGCGCTACCTTCAGAGCGAACAGCAGCGGAAAACATTTTTCACCGCCCTGGTCAAAGACCAGGAAAAGGGCGTCAAGAGCTACGACACCCTTCTCAAAGGCTTGGGAACCGACTTCACCACCGCCCATCGCGAGTTCGTTCTGACCTGTTTTCTGAACGATCCGACGCTGGAAAAGGGGCGGTATTCGCTCGGCAAAGGGCTCGAAGAAGTGAAACCGGCACCGTCCGACCTCGTCAAGGCACTTCCCGGCATGCTGTGGGGCGATGTGTTCCTCTGGGCCGCCGACGCGGTCAAGGTCGACCTCGCGGTCGCGAAAAAGACGCTCAGGATCGACTTTGCCGGCGATCTTACTTATGCGAACAACCAGTTCGACGTTCTGACGGTCTTCATGGACAACTCCGGAACCAAGCGCATCCAGATCCATATCATGGACAATATAAAGGCCACCAGCGACCGGGCACCGATCCAGCCTGTGATGCTGCCGGGCGGGCCCTACTCGCCGGACGACCCGTATACGCCGCCGCCCCCGCAGGTCCGCACCCAGATGGGATACAGCGTCGTCGACGTTCCCGAGGGATTCGATACGATGTTCGTCTTCGTGATCGGGAAAACCCCGATCGGCGATCCAGAGGAGTTCTTCGGCCTCGACCCCAAAGTGCGATACCGCCTCGACATCAAGGATTCCGGCGAGTCACCGCGCCCCGCCCAGATGATCGCGATGGCCGATCTGGCATCGCTGGTCCGTGAGTATGCGATTCTCGCCGATACCGACGGATCCGCTCCGTCGGCGGAACGAATCGAGCGGATCGACCAATTGAGCCGGGAAATCGCAGGCTCAGTGCGCGTCCGGCTTGAAACCGGCACGGCATCGGACCTGGAAGGCGAAATCCGGACCCTCCGTGGAGAGCGTCCCGAAACGCCCGCGATGACCGCCCTTTTTGCAAAAATGCTCTCCCAGACAACATTTCAACGGCTTCACACCACCATCTCCCAATGACATATACTGTCCTCATATCCGATGTTGAATTCACAAAGGAGACCCCGATGAAATCATCACGTGGAATTCTGAGGACAATGTTCGTCATCACGGCGCTCCTGGCCGTCATTCTGGGCGGAACGACGGCCGACGCCGCCGGGCTCGGCAAGCCCCTTGTAACACTTCGCATGCCGTTTCCCACCGGTCTCGCCGGCATGAATCAGGCCGTTGCGGGATTTCCCGAGCTGAAGGAAGAGTTCCGGAAGATCGAGGAGACGGTCAGAAAGCGGATCGATTTCCTTCCCGACCAGGACCTGAAGGAAATCAGGCTCTTCGTTCTCGACGATGGCGGCACGGGGAGCCTGTCCGAAGAGATGCTTCTCGTCCAGCTGAAGGGAAATCTGGATCAGGGCAGGCTGATGCCAGCCCTTCCGAACCTGATCAGCATGTTCGAGAAGAAATCGCTCGGCGAAGGCGCCGTGAAGATCGGCCCGAAGGATGCCGTGAAGGGGAAACTCGTCACCGTGTTCTTCTCGGCCCCAGACACCCTCTGCATAGCTTCGCACAAGACCGCCAGACAGGCGATCGAAGCCGGCGACAGCTTCTTTGCCCAGCTCGAATCGCAGACACAGCCGCCCCCTTCGGTCATCGACCTCCAGGTCGAGGCCGCCCGCCTGCTCGAACGGCAGCCGGAGTTCAAGACCCAGAGCGGGAAACTTCCCGAGGGATTCAGGCTGATGCTCACCTCGCTCCAGGCCGGCAGGCTCTCGATCGAAGCGGGTGTTTTGAAAATCCGGCTGGACTTTTCGCAGAGTGGCGGAGCTGAAGTCGGCGCGTCGATGATCGACTCGTTCAAGAGCATCGCCGCGGCAAAGCTCCAGGAGGAGAACGGCAAGCTCGATCAGAAGGCCGACACCATGGACCCGGCCTCTCTTCTTCTGGAATGGCGAATGCAGAAAACCCTTCTCGCGATCGGCACGACCTTGCTCAGGCGCGTCACGCTGGAAAAAACGCCGACAAGCCTCCTGCTTTCCATCCAGCTTCCGGAGCTGTTCAAGGATGCGAACCCGCTGCTGCTGACGTCGACGGTCGGTGTTCTCGCCGCGATCGCCATTCCGAATTTTCAGAGAGCCAGGATGCAGGCACAGAAGAGCACCTGCTTCGCGAACCAGCGGGTGCTTCTGGGCGCGATCGAAATGTATAACATGGACAATACAACGATGAAGACGTCGCTTTTCCCCGAGGATTATGGTCCCGGCGGCGTTCTCGTCATGAAAGGCTATCTCTCCTCGGGACTCTTCCTTCCCAACCCTGGCTGCTCGTATTCTTCCATCGGCGATCTCAGCAAGGGCGGATCGATCAAATGCGCCATTCATGGCGGAGTTGCCGATAAATAATTTTTCCGGTTCTGCCCCACACCCCCCGGTTCATCGGTACAATCAAAACATAATTCCCCCATCGGATTCGAAAGAACACGGAGGAACAAAAAGATGATAAGCCGTTCAAAACTGCTCGCAGTGGCCCTTCTCGCTCTCGGCGTCCTGTTCGGCGGCGGCGAAGCCGACAAGGCCGAAGCGAAGGGGCATCACCACAAGAAAGTGGGCTTCTTCACCCGCGTGAAGCGCGCCGTCAAACACAAGATCAAGATGAAGGCGAAGAAGGTCCGCCGGGCGGTCGTCCGCACGGGTTGCGCGATCAAGAACGGCATCATGGACAGCGCCGTGAAGGCGAAATCGAAGATCACCGGCAAGAAGCCGAAGCGCGTCTGGGTCAAGGGCCACTACAAGACCCACAACAAGCATCACACCAAGGGCCACTGGCGCCGGGTGAAGCGCGGACACAAGCCGTCCGGCGGCTGTTCGAACCAGGGTGGCGCGACCCAGGCCCCGACCCCGATCTCCGGCGGACAGCCTCTCCCCCCGCTCGATCCGGCTCTTCCCAACTGACGAAAAGCGTTCATCAGCAGCGGCCCCGTGCGATCGGCACAGGGCCGTTTTCTTTTTCTCTCCAACCTGAATCCAGAGGCCATTGAAGGCAACATCGGTCGAATTCACCCTTTTCTTTCGGCGTCGTACCCCCTATAATGACGGCCATGACGGAACGGGAGCATTGCAGCGACCAGCATGACGTTCCGCCCGCCCGCTGGGAATCATGGCTCGGCGCGCGGGCGGGCGAGGGTTCCGTGGCGCTGATCGCCCTGGTGTATTTTTTCTTCGTCATCACCTCGTATTACGTTCTGAAGCCGATCCGCGAGGGCCTCGCGATCGAACTGGGCGCGCACCGCATCCCGGCGCTGAACATTTTGTCGATGCTGTCGCTGATCGGCGCGAACGCGGGGTACAGCTGGCTCGTCGGCAAGTTCGACCGTGAGCGTTTCATCACCTGGCTGACGCGGTCATGCAGCATTGCGCTCGTTCTATTCTGGGCAATATTCCAGTTCACCAGCCAGCCCGCCACGGGCATGGGTATCTGGATCGACCCGAATACCCTCCCGGCCTGGGTTCCCGCGTGGCTGGCGATCCCGACATCACGGGTGTGCCTGATAACGCTCTATTTCATCTGGGTGAACCTGTTCGGCCTGTTCATGCCCAGCATGTTCTGGTCGTTCATCAACGACTCCTTCACAACGGACCAGGGAAAGCGGCTGTATCCCACTATCGGATACGGAGGTCTCGTGGGCGGCCTGTGCGGCGGCATCATCACCGTCGCGCTCACGAACATTCTCGGAACGGCAAACA
>MWAR01000580.1 GCA_002068715.1 bacterium ADurb.Bin374 | reverse complement strand
ATAAGTACGCGAACATCATCGCCTACTCGGGAAACCGTGTCGTGGCCACCGCAACGGGCAAGCTGAACGCCCAGTCCTTCGAGATCGGCGGCATTCCGATGGGCACTACCGTTTCCCTCGAAGCTGAAATCAAGGGCTACCGCATGAACGGGGCCATTCCCGTCGTGCCGAACAGCGACTTCCAGGGCGTCATCTACCAGACCCTCTCGCTGAAGACGAACTTCTCTCCGATTCTGCGCGACGTGCGCGTCGTCGTGATCGGAACGAACATCAACAACGGCGAGCGCATCGGCGCCTACTGCCAGGAGACCGGCACCGTCTGGGCGACGACGACGGTCACCAACTCGGGCCTGCTCACGACGACGCCGAAGGTCGTCGACCTGGGGACGAACCAGGTTCCGACGGGCTACACCCTGACTTTCAAGGGATACAACGTCGATGACGGCACGTTCGGAACCGAATCGCCGATGATCAACGATGACGGTGTCGATCCTCAGATCGTCACCATCCAGGTGAACTGATGGAGGATCATGAAAAAATGTCTGATACGGCCATGAATGACAACAGGAGGTCGGGATTCATGAATGTTCGCGTATGGGGAGGCTGGCTGCTGGCCGCTCTCGGCATCACGGTCCTCATGACCATGGGATGTGAAAAAGGTGCCCTCGGCGTCCGGACCAGCAACCTGACCGGCAAGATCATCGACAGCGCCTCGTCGGCTCCCGTTGAAGGAGTGCGTGTGAAGATCGTTTCAGAAACGGCGATCACCACGAACGCCCAGGCGGCTCTCGGCCAGAACTACGTTTCCATCACCGATGCCGGCGGCCGGTTCATGTTCACCAACCTCACGCCTGACAAGTTCAAGATGGAAGCGACGAAGGTCGGCTACGAGGACCTCCAGTATCCCTCGGCCTCTTCTACCGTCACCTCGCTCTACGTCCCGAACGCCGAAACGGTCGACATCGGGTCGATCAAGATGAACGCCGTCGGCAGTCCGTTACCTCAGTATATCTCCGTTCGCCTCTATCTGCGCGACAGCAAGTCGATGGAGCTTCTCCCTGCCGATCAGCTGGTGACGATCACCTTCGACGACAAGACGGCGACCGGAACCGTAGGTTACTGGGCAAGCGGCACATACCAGCTCCCGGCGAAAAACGGAAACTATGCCGTTTCGATCAGTCCGGATCCGAACCTCTACAAAACGACTGTCATGACTCTCCCTGGAACATCCAACATTCTGACTGATATCCTGCTGGATGCCAACTCCTATAACCTTATTGTCCGCTGTGTGAATGTTCCCGATTATATCGAGGGTGGTATTGTCAATATCTATGCCGAAAAATTGGGAGATTATCCCAAGGTTCTTGCAACTCAGACAATTGACAATCTAGGCACTCTGACTTCACCGAATCTGCCTAAATATATTGAAGTGCCCGGTATCGCTTTTCCGATCAATCTTCGCATAAATGTACGCGGATACAAAGATGAAGTTATTGCAATTAACATGCCTCAAGGAGAACAGGGCAATATCCGGATAGATGTGGACTTCCTCGCGAACAACGCCACGCTTGCGCCGCAACTTGATAAAAACAATCCAGTGGTTGGAATTCTCGACAATCGCATCACCCGCGCCGTCAGAATTCGCGTTGCCGGCCCCGACCTGATCGATAACGACACGGTCATCGGAAACCTGTGGCACACCAACGTTCCCGTGAATTATAATCCCGCTTTCGGAGCCTGCGATCTCGATTTCGGCGCAGTTCCCGTCGGTTACAAACAGCCGTGGACCGTTTCGATCTATCCTGATCCTGCCGGACCAGCTGCAGCCTCTGGAAGTTACTCGATCGGTGGCGATACTATGATCAACCCCGTTGAAGATGTTGGAAATATCATTCTCCTCATAGGGGCGGAAGCAAAACGGCCCTGAGCGAAACGATACAAAGAAAAACCCGGGGTTATCCCCGGGTTTTTCTTTGTGTGATTTATTCCTGCATGAAAAAAGCCAATTTCACACTCCCGTTCGTGCTGAGCCTGTCGAAGCACGAAAGGCTCTCGCCCTTCGACAAACTCAGGGTGAACGGGTGGTTTTCATTCTGCAGGACTCAATAGGCTCGATCGGGCGGGATCAACTCCAGAACTGTGTTCCCCGGTCATACCTGCGGCCGAGATGCTTGGCTATACTGGCTGCTATATCCCAGAGGCCCTGGCGAATGCCGAGGTCGGCGCCGGGGCGGCCTTTCTGGTAGGCTAACAGGAAGGGATACTCGCGGGTGTGGTCGCTTCCCTTGAAGGTCGGGTCGCAGCCGTGGTCTGAGGTGAGGATCAGCAGGTCTTTCTCGCCGAGCTTCGCCATGAAGCCGGCCAGCCAGGCGTCGAACTCCTCGAGAGCCTTTTTGTAGCCGGCCACGTCGCGGCGGTGGCCGAAGATCATGTCGGTGTCGACGAGGTTCACGAAGATGAGGCCGTCTTTCACCTTGTCGAGCGACTCCATCGTCTTCTTCATGCCGTCGGCGTTGCTTTCTGTCGTGACGTATGGGTCGACGCCCCGTCCGGCGAAGATGTCGTAGATCTTGCCGATGCCGTAGGTCGTCACGCCCTGCTTCTTCAGCACGTCGAGCAGGGTGTCGACCGACGGCTCGAGGCTGAAGTCGTGCCGGTGCGCCGTGCGCTTGTAGGCGCCGGACGTGCCGATGAACGGCCGGGCGATGACGCGCGCGGCGCCCAGGTCGGGCGGCTGGAGCAGCTCGCGGGCTTTCCGGCAGATCGAATACAGCTCTTCCAGGGGGACCACTTCCTCGTGGGCGGCGATCTGGAACACCGAGTCGGCCGATGTGTAGACGATCAGCTTGCCGGTTTTCACGTGCTCGTCGCCGAGCTGCATGATGATCTCGGTGCCGGACGCCGGGTAGTTGCCGATCGTGCCGCGGCCGACGGCTTTTTCGAACGTCTCGATGAAGGATTTCGGGAAGCCCTTCGGAAAAACCGGGAAGGCGAAATCGAGCTTCGCGCCCATCATTTCCCAGTGGCCCGTGGTCGTGTCCTTGCCGGGCGACAGCTCGTGCATCTTCCCGAACGAGCCGAGAGGCTGCTTCGCGGGCGGAACGCCGACGATCGGCGTGATGTTGCCCAAGCCCAGCTTCGCCATGGTCGGCACGTTCAGCCCGCCCGACACCTTCGCGATGTTCGGAATCGTCGCCGACCCCTCGTCGCCATACTGCGCCGCATCCGGCATCGCCCCGATGCCCGCGCTGTCAACTACGATACATATTGCTCGCATTATATTATCTCCTTACGATATGCAAAACCAACGCACCACAGAGACACGGAGACACAGAGACGCGTTTCACCACGAAGGCCCTGATCGAATTCATTCGTCGAAAAATCTCTGTGTCTCAGTGTCTCTGTGGTGAACCGTGGGGGTTGATCACTCTTTCACACACTGGTTGCGGAGGGATTCGAGGCGTGTGATCTTGGCGACGCGGGCGGCGTGGCGGCCGGGGGCGGGCTGGGTGGAGATCCAGAGGTCGACGATCTGCTTCATCAGGCCGGGGCCGATCACCATGCTGCCGAGGGTGAGCAGGTTCGCGTGATTGTGCTCACGGCTGTTGCGCGCGGTGTAGAGATCGTTGCAGCAGGCGGCCCGCACGCCGGGAACCTTGTTCGCGG
>MWAR01000579.1 GCA_002068715.1 bacterium ADurb.Bin374 | reverse complement strand
TCCGGCCGCGGAATGTTGATCGATTTCGTGACCTTCTGCCCTGAAACTGAACAATTCGATAGTTTTCTGGAGTAAAAATCATACATTTCCAGCAAATATGCTCAAAACGCCTTGACGATTCACCGATGAAGCGTAAAATCGTGGCATCGTTGTGATTCACATCCCGGTCACCCAGGAGAAGCAGATGTCAGACATCAACAGGTTTTTCGGCGAACTGACCTTCAACCGCGCCGTCATGCGCGAGAAGCTCAACCGCGCGGCGTATGAGAAGCTCCAGGCGACCATACAGAGCGGAACCCCGCTCGACGAGTCGATCGCCGACGAAGTCGCGCATGCCATGAAGGAATGGGCGATCGGCAACGGTGCGACCCATTTCACCCACTGGTTCCAGCCCCAGCGTGGCGGCACAGCCGAGAAGCACGACGCGTTCATCAGCTACGGCGAGAACGGCGAACTGATCGAGCGGTTTTCCGCCAAACAGCTCATCCAGTCCGAGCCCGATGCGTCGTCCTTCCCTTCGGGCGGCATCCGGTCGACGTTCGAGGCCCGCGGCTACACCGCCTGGGACCCCACCTCCCCCGCGTTCCTCCAGGAAACGGGTCAGACCCGGACCCTGGTCGTTCCCTCCGTCTTCCTCTCCTGGACCGGCGACGTCCTCGACCTGAAGACACCGTTCCTGCGTTCGATGCGCGCTCTCAATGACACGAACATCCGCCTCCAGCGACTTTTGGGAAACCGCCTGGCGAAGAAGACGATCGTCTACACCGGCCCGGAACAGGAGTATTTCGTCGTCTCCCGTAAGCTGTACGAGACGCGGCCCGACCTGCGCATCTGCGGCCGAACCCTGTTCGGCGCGGCTCCGGCGAAGGGCCAGCAGATGGAAGACCATTACTTCGGCTCGATCCACCGCAAGATGCTGAGGTTCATGGAAGACCTCGATCGCGAGCTGTACCGGCGCGGCATTCCCTCGAAAACCCGTCACAACGAGGTGTCGCCGAACCAGTTCGAGCTTGCGCCGCTGTTCGAGGAGGCGAATCTCGCGATCGACCACAACCTCCAGATCATGGACATCATGAAGCACGTGGCGATGCGGCACGAGTTCGTCGTCCTGCTGCACGAGAAGCCGTTCGCGGGCGTGAACGGCTCGGGTAAGCACGTGAACTGGTCGATCGGCGATTCCACAGGCGCGAACTACCTCGAGCCGTCCGCCTCCCCGCTAAAGAACATCACCTTCCTTCTCACACTGGGCGCGATGATGCTTGGCGTCGACAGATACGGCGGCCTTCTGCGCGCTGCCGCGGCCGACGCCGGCAACGACCACCGGCTCGGGGCGAACGAGGCGCCCCCGGCGATCATGTCGATATATCTCGGTGAGTATTTAACCCAGCTAGTCGACGAGATCGCCGGCATGGGCAAGCTGAACGAGCAGACCATGGCCCACATCAACATGGGCGTGCGCAACCTGCCGCGCGTGACGCGCGACTCCTCCGACCGGAACCGCACGTCGCCGATCGCCTTCACTGGTAACAAGTTCGAGTTCCGCGCCGTCGGCTCGTCCCAGAACTGCTCGGAGGCCGTCACGTCGCTGAACCTCGCCGTCACTTACGGCTTCTACACCATAGAGAAGCGGCTTGCGGCTCTCAGGAGCCCGCGCGACATCAAGGAACGGGCGATCACGGTCCTGCGGGATGTCTTCCGGGATACGCGCCGCGTGCGATTCGAAGGGAACGGGTATTCGAGCCAGTGGCATGCCGAAGCCGCCAAGCGCGGCCTGCCGAACGCCCGGAACACGCCCGAGGCCGTGAACGTGTATCTCGAGAAAGAGGTCGTGGAGCTGATGGACAGGACGCACGTGCTGACGTCCCGCGAACTTCACGCCAAGGTCGAGGTGAAACTCGAGACCTACGTGAAGACGAAGGAGATCGAATACAAGACCGCCGTCAACATGGCCCGGACCCTCATCGTTCCGGCTCTTACGCGGCAGATCGCAACGACGGCCGGCGCCGCGGCGGCGACAAAGGCGGCCGGCCTGACCTCGAAAAAACTGTTGTCCGATGCCCGCCGGTTCGAGGAGTTGTTCACGAACATCCAGGACCGGACCGACGAGCTCGTGGCCGTCCTCGAAAAGGCTGCCGGGAAGAAAAACTCCCACGAGCACGCCGGGTATCTCGCGACGGAAGGCGAGAAAGCCCTCGGCGCCCTCCGTTCGGTCGTCGACGAAGCCGAACAACTCGTCGCCGCCGAGTTCTGGCCGATGGCCAAATACCAGGAACTCCTCACCGTCCTGTAAACCCGGCCAAAAAGCCGGAAAACGATCCGCAGATGACGCAGATATATTAGATTATATTATATCGTATTGATATCTGCGGATCGCCATCGGACATGTAGGGACGGGTTTCAAACCCGCCCCTACAGGGCATGAACGGGCCAAGGCACGGCGCGATCGGTTGAAAACTCTGTGCCTCAGCGGTGAAACGTTTTCTACTCGGGCCGCTATTTCGCGAGGGCGGACTCGACGTCGGCGACGGTTTTGGGGATCGCCGGGCCGAGGACGCGGCGACCTTCGGGAGTGACCAGCACGTCGTCCTCGATGCGGATGCCGCCGAAGCCGACGTATCGGTCGACGGCGGCGTAGTCGATGAAGGCGGCGTGTCTCGCTTCCTTCTTCCAGGCGGCGATCAGCGTCGGGATGAAGTAGATGCCGGGCTCGACGGTCATCACGTGGCCGGCCTCGAGCCGCCGGGCGAAGCGCAGGTAGGCGAGGCCGAACTGGTCGCTGCGCACGAACTCATCGTCGTAGCCGACATACGTTTCGCCGAGCCCTTCCATGTCGTGGACGTCGAGACCGAGCGCGTGGCCAAGCCCGTGGGGGAAGAACAATGCGTGGGCGCCGGCGGCGACGGCGGCGGCAGGGTCGCCCCGCATGAGGCCGATGGCCGTCAGACCTTCGGCGATGACCTGCGCCGCGGCCAGATGGGCCTCGCGGAAGGGAAGGCCTGGCCGAATCATCCCTATCGCTTTCGTCTGGGCCGCCAGGACGATCTCGTAGATTTCCTTCTGGCGCGGCTCGAACCGGCCCGACACCGGGAAGGTCCGGGTGATGTCGCTGGCGTAGCCAAGCGGCGACTCGGCGCCCGAATCGACGAGCAGGAGGTCGCCCGGCTTCACCGTATTCCCGTGATTATGGTTGTGGAGCGTTTCGCCGCGGATCGAGAGGATCGTCGGAAACGAGGTGTGCGAGCCGGCCGCGAGAACCACGCCCTCGGCGGCTCCGACCAGTTCCTGTTCGATCATGCCGGGGCGGAGCAGATGCAGGATTGTCTCGTACATCGCATGGCTGATCCCGAGCGCCGCCTCGATCTGGGCGACTTCTTCGGGGCTTTTCACGATGCGCTGAGAGACGACCGACGTGATGAACTCCGCCGACGCGTAGGAATTCAGACGCTCTGGCGCGATGCCGAGCAGGCGACCGAGCTGGAACCGCGTTTCCGCACGGTAGGGGGGCAGGAACCGCATCGGCCGCTTCGCGCACAGAGCCGCGCCGAGATACCCATCGAGCGAGGCGAGCGGTTCGGTCTCCGTCACGCCGGCCGCCGCGGCCCTGACGGAGAGGGGCGCGCACGGTCCCATCCAGATCTCGTCGTCGAGCGTGATGTCGTCGCCGAACACGATCTCGCGGCCGAGGTCGAGGTCGATGACCGCGAACAGACCCGGCTCGGCGAGGCCCCAGTAGTAAAGGAAGGAGCTGTCCTGCCGGAACGCATACGTGTTGGCCGCGTAGTTCATCGGCATCTCGCCGTTTCCCGGGAAAAGAAGAAGACCGTTGCCGAAGCGCGAGCGCAACTCTCTGCGCCGGGCCGTATACGTGGCGGCTGGGAACATGTTCTCGGATCCTCCGTTGGCGGGCATGGCTGCCCGGTGAGATGTTTCCATGTTACCCTACCGGCGGCACGGACGACAACGCCCGTGCGTAAAGTAATATATTGAAATATATAAAAGGGGCCGGACATGAGCGACGTCATCTGGTATTTCACGGGAACCGGGAATTCCCTTGCGGTCGCGCGGCGCGCGGCGGCGATGCTCGGCGGCGATGTCGAACTGAAGCCCATAGCGTCCGCTCCGGCCGGCGCGGTCGAGATCTCGGCATCCAGGGCCGGCTTCGTCTTCCCGGTGTATTCGTTCGGGCTTCCGCGGATGGTGAAGGAGTTCGTCGAGAGGATCTCGACGCTGAAGAGCGACCGGGTGTTCGCGATCGCGACCTGCGGCCAGAGCGCCGGCGGAACCCTCGTCCAGCTCAAAAAGCTTCTCGAGTCGAGGGGCGCCCGGCTCGACGCCGCGGCCGTCGTCGTGTATCCGGGAAACTGCATCCCCCTGCATGCTGCGCCGTCCGGGGAGCAGTGCGCCGAGATGATCGCCGGCGGCGACAAGGCAACTGATGCGTTCATGGCCGACTTCATCGCGGGACGAGGCGGGCTTCCGGGGATGCTCGCCTCGGTCGGTGAACTGCTTTTCAGACCGCTGTATGCGGGTTTCCTGTCATCCGTACGGCGAAGCGGAAAATTCTTCAGGGCCGACGACACATGCACCCGGTGCGGTTTGTGCATGAAGGTCTGCCCGGCGGGAAACATTGCGCCCGGCCCCGACGGGCGGCCCGTCTGGGGCGGCCGGTGCGAGGCCTGCCTCGCGTGCCTGAATCTGTGCCCGGTCGAGGCGATCCAGTTCGGGTGGCTGACGCGTGGCCGGCGCCGGTATCGGCATCCGGACGTGACGTCAGCCGACATCGCGGCCCAAACTGGACGAAAGAGTTAATTGAAGCTCTCCGGCCTGGCTTCTTCGTCTCCGAGGAGTTTCCGGAGGATCTGCGACAGTTCGATGATGCCATAGGGCTTGGGCAGTGTCGCAAGCCGGTCGTCGCGCGGAAATTTCCGGGCGATCTCTTCCGAGCCGAGGCCGCTTGCGATGACGACCGGCAGGTTGTCCGTCATGTGGCGTATCTCGATGAAGGCTTCTTCTCCGGTCATGTTCGGCATCAGCAGATCGAGAATGATGATCCGGATCTCTTCGCTGAACCGCTTGCACAGGTGAACCGCTTCCAGACCGTCCGATGCCGTGAGAACCTTGAAGCCGAGTCGCTCGAGAATCTGTTTCCCGACGATGCGGATCGCTTCCTCGTCATCGACGAGGAGAACGGTTCCCCACCCTTGCCATGTGGGCGCGAGCGACTTCGCGACAGGTTGTTTCGCGGGCTCGGGGTGTCTGTGCTCGGCCGGTGTTCCCGACGGTACGGGAGCCGCTTCCGCGAGGGGAATGCGGCGGCAGATCTGCGCGGCTTTTCGCGCCGCCTCGTGGATCGTGTTCAACTGGTCGTAGATCGAGGTGGTGGCCGGAAGCGTGAGCTGGAGAATCTCGGTGTTGCCGACGATCGCGGCCAGCAGATTGTTCAGCTCGTGGGACGTGGTGGCGTCCATCCCGTGGATGTCGCCGATGCGCCTGCCGATGCGCATCGCCTCGATGCGCTGGCGGAACATCTCGTCGGCCCGGTGTCTCGATTTTCGCGTATGGAGAGGCATGTGGAAGGGGTTATGAGAGAATTCCCCTTCGAACCAGAGCAGGCGGTGCGAATCCATGGCCGAGACCAGAACGCCCTTCGTATGGCAGGTGACGGGGTAGAAACAGACGATTCGTGCTTTTCCCGTCAGGATGAGGTCGCACAGCGTCGCTTCCAGGGCGCGCATGGCGGCCGGCTTCCGCTGGACGGAACTCCAGACAGGAAGCACCAGCACGAGCGGCGGCTCCGCGTGCGGCCGCCTGCTGGAAATTGCCGATACGGTCTCCGCCAGATTTTTGCCCGTCGAGGTTTCGAGCCACCGCAGCCGACCGTCGGCCGTCGCTGCCCGGTGGTCGATGAACCGGGAGTCGAGGCGTTCTCTGAGTGCTTTTGCGTGTTTTTCGCTGACGCAGCAAATCGTGCATCGATCGCGGCAGAGTGCATCGACGATGCCGTCGGCCATCAACTCGAGGCTCTGGCTCACTTCGGGGGTGAGGACGCCGACATGCGTCCGTTCAGTTATTTTCTCCCAGGGGATGGAGAACCGTCGGGCCGAACCGGGCACATGATCTGCACCCATGGACGTAACCCCCTTGTGACAGGTTCCCGTGGCCGCATATGGCGACTTGGCCGGCTGCAGTGCGGCCCTTGCGGTACAAATCCTTCACAAGCCCTTCTACTTTCAAGCATAGTCGGAAATGGCGGAGTGTCAAGGATGCTGGTCTCATGAATGTTGCGTGTCGTGCGCGCGCCGCGTTACCTATGGCTGCATGAGAGAAATCATGTACCCATGGCGAAAGATTCGAATAAAAACGATCTGATCAATTGCCTTCTCGGCCTCTCCGCCTCGGAATCGCCTGCCACCGGCATCTTGGGCTAAGAAACTCCTGGGCTCGTTCGGGTGAATCCGCCCGCCAGGTCGAACAGCGTTCCCTTTTCTCCCATCTATATACTCTCCTAACAGTGATCTGATCAGAGATCACACCTGACTAATCTCAAAAAGAATGGTTTGTCGAATCATGCGATCCGGGGGAAAAATAAGTTGGAATACTTGGCAGGGATGAGGAGTCGGGAGTATTCTCTCGGCAAAATCTGCTCGAAGGAAGGGAGCTCGGATGTGCGGCGTTATCGGACTCAGCTTTGAACGTGAACATGCGCGGATGGGCGGTATGGCCGCCAGACTTCTCAGAATGCTCGAATACCGCGGATATGACTCGACCGGCGGCATCGTGCAGGACGAGAAGGGCAAAACCGTTCTGCGCAAGGACGTGGGAGCGCCGAGCGACGTGGTCGTCCGGCTCGGCATCGACAAACTGCCAGGCTTGCTGTTCTGCGGCCAGGTGCGCTGGGCCACGTTCGGAGCCGTCACTAAGGAGAACGCCCAGCCGCACGAGATGCGGTGCAAGCTGCATTTCTACGGCGCCCACAACGGCAACATCACGAACTGCGAACGTCTCAAGGAGTGGCTGCGTCGCGAAGGGCATGAGGTAAAGAGCGACAACGACGGCGAAATGCTCGTTCACACGATCGAGCACTTCTTCGCTCTCGAACTTCAGTACAAGAATACCGACGACATGACGGTGCGCGAGGCGGCCCTGCGCGCGGCCGTGCAGCATGCAGCGAAGCAGGTGACCGGCTCGTTCGCCTCGGTCGTCGTCGACCCAGTCAGCCGCGTCATGGTCGCGATCAAGGCCGGCAGCAGCCTCTACATCGGCACCGGCCACGACCAGGAGGTCGGAAACTTCACGCTCGCCTCGTCGGACCTCGCGTCGGTTCTGCAGATGACGCGCATTCTCGTGCCGATCCGCGAGAACGAGTTCGCCGTGTTCGGCCCCGGCGCAGAGCCCGTGCTGTATGATCTGCGCACCGGCAGGCGCCTGAAACGCGCTTCCCAGCGCAGCCTGCTGAAGGTCGAGGAGACTCGCCTCCAGCCTCCGTACAAGTATTTCATGGAACAGGAGATCGCCAGTCAGGTCCAGACGACCCGGCGGTTACTGACCCTGTATGCCGGCGGAAACGCCATCACCCGGCGCGTGCGCGAGCGAAAAGACGAGGCGACGGTGCTGGCGCGGCTCAAGGATGTCGTCTCGCGGCTCGCCGACATCACGGATTCGGAGGAGTTTCGGGAAAAGGTCTTCGTGGTAATCCTCCCCGACGCGGGGGAGCGATACCTTTCCACGCCCCTCTTCGACGGCCTGGAGATCTAGAACTCCACCTCCGCCCGGAGGAGCGCCACGGCACCCGAAGATCATATTTACACAATGTTGTAGGGGCGAAAAATTTTTCGCCCCTACGCGTAGGATTAGGGTATCGGTTAAATCATTCACTAATAAAAAACCATGTGATAGAATTGAAGGACAAGCACATATTTTTCAAAACGTTGAACAATATCATCAGCGAAAGCGCTTTGTGTCTGACAATATCGCATCAAACTTGCGAACACATTGTAGGGGCTGCCGAACGTGCAGAACGGCCCCATGACCATGAAAGGGTGTGCCATGGAAAAATTTCTTCCGGCCCGACCCCGGGTGGCCGTGCTCATGAGCGGCGGAGTGGATTCCAGCGTCGCGGCCTGGCTCCTCCGGGAGGAGGGGTGGGAGGGGGTAGGGGTGACGCTCCGGCTCTTTTCCCCGGGAGATGACGCAGCGCCGGGGGTGTGCCGCTTTCTGGGCATGCCCCACGTCTTTTTCGATGCCCGCCAGCTCTTTGAAGACCGCGTCCTATCCCCCTTCCGCCGGGGCTACGCCCGGGGAGAGACCCCCAGCCCCTGCGTGGGGTGCAACGCCGCCCTCAAGTTCGGCCTCGCCTGGGAGGTGGCGCGGAGCCTGCCGGGGGTGTCGTTCATCGCCACGGGGCACTACGCCCGGATCCTCCACCGGCCGGCAGGGGTTCGACTCGCCCGGGCCCAGGACCTTCGCCGGGACCAGAGCGCCTTCCTTTACGCCCTTCCCCCGGAGGTACTCCCCCGGACGCTCTTTCCCCTGGGAGAGCTCTCCAAGGAGGAGGTCCGCGCCCGGGCTCGCCGGGCGGGGCTTCCCACCGCCCTCCGCCGGGACAGCATGGATCTCTGCTTCGCCGGAGAGGGGGGATACCGGAGTGTCCTGGATCCCGCCCTGCTCCACCGCCCGGGGCCCATCCTCGACGAGGAGGGGCACGAGCTGGGGATCCATCCGGGCATCGTGCACTTCACTCCGGGGCAGCGCCAAGGGCTGGGGATCGCCTCCCCCGTCCCCCTCTATGTGCTCCGGGTGGACCCCTTTCGCCAGGCCCTGGTGGTGGGCCCCCGGGAGAGAGCCCTGGCCCGAGAGGTGGAGGCCCGGCGGCCCCGCCTCCTCGCCCCGGACCTGGTCTTTCCCGGAGCCCGGGTGTGGGGTAAGGTCCGGGCTCCGGGCCCCCTGACCCCCGGCACGGTGGAACTCCTGACAGAGGACCGCCTTCGGTGTCGCTTCGACGAGCCGGTCTTCGCCCCCGCACCGGGGCAGCACCTGGTGCTCTACGGAGAGGAGGGGAATGTGGTGGCGGGGGGAGGAGAGATCGTCGCCCCCCGGTCCGCCTAGGGTC
>MWAR01000578.1 GCA_002068715.1 bacterium ADurb.Bin374 | reverse complement strand
CTCAAAGTGATCTGATTGATATCGATGAGGCCTTGGTCACCAAACTTCAGCACGACTTTGAAGGTAACGCGTTCGTTCGTCCTCTCATGGGGAACGCCATGCGTTATGACTATTCCTCTTACACCAAAATTATCGGGAATCTTCCTTATTACATCACCTCGGGAATCGTCGAGAAGATTTTGCTCGGGGCCAATCACGCTTCCCGAGTCGTTCTCATGGTCCAAAAGGAAGCAGCCGATCGTCTCATGGCGAAGTTAGGGAGCAAAGAATATTCCCCGTTATCGCTTTATTTGAATTATGTGGGAACGGTGAAACGGGCCTTCAATGTCCCCCGGACCGCTTTTGTCCCGGCCCCTCATATCGAATCGACCGTGATCACGATTGACTTACTGCCAGAGAAACACGATGATGAATCCGCGGCGATGTATCAGCTCGCCCAGAAGCTCTTCCTTTATCGGAGAAAAACCATCCTGAACAACTTAAAAACATACCTGAATGACGATAACAAAGCCTTGGCGGCTTTGCAGATTGCTGGAATTGATCCGGGTCTAAGACCCGAAGACTTAACTGCGGGAAACTATATTGCTCTGCTCCGAGCACTTAAATGCTAGTAAAATAGGCGGTAACGTTATGATCATTAAATCCTATGCCAAAATCAATTTGTCGCTCAAGGTAATCGGGCTTCGTCCCGATGACTACCATGACCTTCAAATGGTGATGCTTCCTCTCGATCTTTTCGATGCGATCGAAATCGAGAAAATGCCTTTCTCGCCCGACTCCTTCGTCACGTGTGACGATATCGAGCTGGCGAACCTCAAAGAGAACCTTTGCAAGAAGTCGCTCGAGGCGATGAGGGCCAAGTATAAGTTCAAAGATAACTTCACGATCCGGATCCATAAGGAAATTCCTTTTGCTTCGGGTCTCGGTGGCGGTTCTTCCAATGCCGCGGTTGTGATGCTTGCGGTGAACCAAATGCTTCACCTAAAGGCCACGAACGAAGACCTCATTGAGGTCGGGAAGACGGTGGGAGCGGACGTTCCCTTCTTCTTGGTGAATAAGCCAGCCTTAGTCGAGGGCATTGGCGAAAGGATTACCCCGATCAAAGTGAAGACCCAGTACGAATGCTTAATCGTGAAGCCTCAACAAGGCCTTTCCACGCGAGAGGTGTATGCGATTTCTGATAAGTTTCAGAAAGCTCGAGTCGATACGGATGGCGTGATTAAGGGTCTAGCGAACGGCGACGATACCTTGATTGCCAAGAGTTTAGGCAACGACCTGATGCTTCCGGCGGAAAGCTTACTTCCGGACATCGGAGTGGTTTATGACTCTTTATGCAAAGACGGTTTCACCATCGTCTCGATGTCGGGATCCGGCTCTTCCGTTTTTGCCCTTTCGCGCGATAATCATAAGTGCCACGAAGCTGCGAAGAAATATACTAAGCAGGGTTATATCGTTCGTCATTGCAAGATTTTGCTTTAATACCAACAAGGGGGTATTTCTATGAAGAAGTACGCGATTATTCTAGCCGCTGGCAAGGGAACGCGGATGAAGAGTCTGCGCGAGGACCTGAGCAAGGTTTCTTTCCCGATTTTGGGACGCCCGTTAGTGAAGTATGTTCTCGAAGCGTTAAAGCCTTTAGGCCTCGATAAAATCGTGACCGTGGTTGGCTTTGGCGGTCAGACCAGCGAAGGCATTGTGAAAGCCGATTCCGAAGTCGTTTGGCAGAAAGAACAAAAAGGAACCGGACACGCGGTTGCCCAAGCCGCTCCCGTTCTTGAAGATCAAGAGGGCGAGACGATTATTTGCTGCGGCGATACTCCGCTTCTCACCACCAAAACGTTGGCGGCGATGTTCTCAAGTCATGAAACGAACCATAACGCCCTGACGATCATGACGGCTCAAATGAGCAACCCCCAAGGCTATGGTCGGATCGTAAAAGAGAAGGGGCGTGTCATGAAAATCGTGGAGCAAAAGGATTGCACCCCCGAGCAGGCCGAGAACGCCGCGGAAATGCTTGCACGATCCGGCAGGCCGTTCCTGGGCTATCTGTATGCAGGCGACGGGGACACCGCATCATGACTTCATTTCCCGGTATCCGAGGCTTGCTTCTTCTCACCGTCCTGCTGCTTGCCCCCACCGCATCGGGAGTGTGCGACACGCTCGAGATTCTGATGCCCTCCCGCCTGAACTTCCCGTCCTGGGTTCTCGACTCACTGAGAAAACGCATTGGAACGATGCTGGCGCACGATGTCTCGCTGCATCTGTTTCCGATTTCGACCGAACCCGGCCCCGTCGACGTGGCCTCCGTTCCGCTGTTGCTGATCGAGGAAGGAACCCATCTTGCCTCGGTCGCCGCCGATATGCGTCCGACTTCGATCACCCTCGACGTGTTCTGGATGCTCGGCACGCGTATGGATCAGCTTGCAGGTATCGCCTCATCCCCACCGGCAACCCTGCCGGAATTTTATGGACTCCTCGAAAAACTTCGGAATCGCAATCAGGACCATTACCCCTGGTTCGAATCCCTTGAAGCGCCGCTGACCCTGTTCCGCCTCCGCCAAGCCATGCGGAAGGGGGCGAACGACGTCACCCCCGCACATCTCCAGAACGCTCTCGATAAGAAATGGCTCAACCCCTACTCGCTGGAATCCGACGAAAGCCTGGCCCATGAGGTGTTCGAAGCCGGCGACGCGGTGTTCACATCGCTCTGGATCCCCGGCGACGCCATCGCCTCGTCCGCATTCGTCGCCACCGGCGCGGTTCGTTTTTCTCCATTTCCCGGCCCCGAGGGGCCGACACCCGTCCCGCACATCCGGCTGAGGCTCTGGGCCAATCGCGACGATCCGCGATGGTCCGGCCGCCCTGTCGCACCCTTCATTCCGTCCAAAGAAATCGAGAATGCCGTGTTCCTTCCCTGCGATATTCCTTCGGAACGCCTTTGGGTGAAGCGCGAAGGTTCGCGCTACTTCAACCGCCTCATCGAAGGCGAGCCCTGACTGGAGCAGCCATGTATCTCTCCCTCCGAGTCAAGATCCTGTCGTTGCTGTTTGCCGCCATCGCCACGCTCGGTTTCTTCTTCAACGAGAGCGCCACCCGCCTCATCGTCGAAAAAACCGAGGAGATCTTCCAGGAACGCGTCGAGACGCTCCTGCGGTCGATCCGATCCTACTGGGAATCCGAGCGCAACCAGGTTCTGCGCATGGCGACGTTGTATTCCGAATCCGACAAACTCGTGAACTATTCGGTATACGGTCTTACGAACCTGCTCCAGAAGGAAATGAACCGGCTTATCGCCAACTCCGGCTATTACGAGCTCCGGCTTCACCTGAAATCCGGCCTCACCCTGTCGACCCGAGCCGCGCTTGTAATCGGCCCGGCAATCGCCCCGCCCAACCCCCGCATGACCCTGTCTCGCATCGAGCTGACCCCCGTCGGGGACAGACTTATATTATCAGCTATAGTACCAGTCTTCAAAACCGAGGAGTTCATCGGATTTCTGTCTCTCCACCGGGAACTCGACGACAACCGCGCACGCCGGATGGCGCGCAACCTTCTCGCTGACGTCACGATCGCCGTCCAGGACACGGTCATGGCGACTTCGCTGACGGCAAGATCTCGGCAGGATATCGCCCAGGCGATCGCGCAAAAGCCCGATGCGTCGGCGCATATCTTCACACTTCGCATGGCCGGGGTCCTGCATTCGGTCGGCCAGGTCGAGCTGGCCGAAACCGTCGACAAGCAACCGTTCCGCATCTATTGCACCATCTCCCAGGAAGGGATGCTGGCCCTGGTCTCCCAGGCGCGAAGCCAGACGCTGAAGATCACCCTCCTGGCACTCGCCGTCGTCATGCTCATTTCCGTCTTTCTCACGAACAAGGTCCTCCTGGCCCGCATCCGGCAGGTGCGTGACGGTGCGCGACAGCTTTCCCAGGGCGATCTCTCGTATCGGCTCTCCGAGCGGGGCCGGGACGAGCTGGGTGATCTCGCCCTCTCGTTCAATGAACTGGGAGCCGCTCTGCTGAAGGGCCGGGAGGATATCCAGCAGACGATCGACCGCCTCGAGACGCTGAAGAGCTATATCCAGAACATCCTCGCGAGCCTCAGCACCTCCGTCATCACCTTCAACCGTCAGGGCCTCATCGAAACGGCGAACGGAGCGGCATACAGGGAGCTCGCCGGCGTCTGCACCCCCGAGCCGGGGCTTCCCTTCCGGAAATTTTTCCAGGTCATCCATCGGGATTCCCGACGTGCGTTTCTCAAGGCTATCCGGAAGCTTCTCGACAGAGGCGAGGAAGGCGTTTTCTGCGACGTCCAGTTCGACCTCGGCTCCGGAGGCGGCGTGAAAGTGATGGAAACCAGGTTCACGTTCCTTCGTGACGCCGATCAGAAGCCATACGGCATGGTCATGACCCTCGATGACATCACGCAGCGGCGGATCATAGAGCAGCAGCTATACCACGCGGACAAGCTGAGTTCGATCGGCCAGCTGGCCGCAAGTGTCGCACACGAGATCAAGAATCCGCTCGCCTCGATCAAGACCCTAGGCCAGCTCCTCCAGGAAGAAACCTCCGTCGGAGACGGCCGCCGCGAGTATATCGACGTTATCGTCTCGGAGGTGAACCGCCTCAACGGCGTGGTCGAGAAACTGCTCACCTACGCTCGTCCCGAAAAGTCGCAGATACGCCGCATCGGCTTCGCCGAGATCATCAACCCAGTCCTGGCCCTAGTCGATCACGAAGCGGGACGCCACCGTGTCGGGCTGAAGGCCGAGTATCCCGCCGATCTCGAGATCCTCGTTGACTCGGAAAAGATCAAACAGGTATTGTTAAACCTGATTTTCAACGGAATTCAGGCGATGCCGGACGGGGGAAACGTGACGATATCGGCAAGTCATGTAGCAAACAGTCCCTGGTCCGTCATCCGGGTCACCGACACCGGAACCGGCATGCCGACTGACGTCGCCGCACGCGTCTTCGAGCCGTTCTTCACGACGAAGCAGCGCGGAACCGGCCTCGGGCTCGCAATCGTCAAGAAGATCATCGATCTCCACGGCGGCCGAATCGAGGTCGAAAGCCGTCAGGCGACCGGCGCGGCCGCCGCGGGGACAACCTTCACCATCTATCTCCCGCAGGAAAGGAAGGAAGCGTAACCATGGCATTTCAATCGAACAGCATCCTGATCGTGGATGACGAAAAATCGATTCTCTTCAGCCTCAAGGCGGCCCTGACCAAGGAAGGCTACACGGTGCGCACCTCCGAAAGCCCGCAGGATGCCCTGAAACTGATCGAGCCTGGCGCCTTCCAGGTGATCATCTCCGACTTCAACATGCCCGGAATGACCGGCGTCGACCTGCTCAAGCGGGTCAAGCAGATCGACTCCGAGGTCGTGTTCATCCTCATGACGGCGTTCGGCAGCGAGAAGCTCGCCATCGAGGCGATGAAGGAAGGCGCATACGATTATTTTTCCAAGCCGTTCGACATCGACGAGATGCGCGTCGTCGTCGCCAAGGCCTGCGAACGATTCACCCTCGCCTGGCAGAAGAAGAACCTCGAGGAGCGCTTTCTCACCGAGACCGAATCCGACCGCATCATCGGCGTTTCCGAGCAGACGAAGCAGGTGAAGGAGCGCATCGAGCAGGTCGCGAAAAGCGACATCACCGTGCTCATCCAGGGCGAGTCGGGCACCGGCAAGGAGCTCGTCGCCGAGGCGATCCAGCGCCAGAGCCTCCGCGCCAGCGGTCCCTTCGTGAAACTCAACTGCGCCGCCCTCCCGGAAAACCTGATCGAAAGCGAACTGTTCGGCTACGAGAAGGGCGCTTTCACCGGCGCCGCGGGCCGCAAACGAGGGAAGTTCGAGGTGGCGAGCGGCGGCACGATATTCCTCGACGAGATCGGCGACATGTCGCTCAACACCCAGGCGAAAGTGCTGCGCGTCATCCAGGAACGCGAGATCGAACGGCTCGGCGGCAACGACCGCATCAAGGTCGATGTGCGGCTGATCGCGGCCACTCACAAGGATCTCAAGGCCATGATCGCCCAGGGCCAGTTCCGGGAAGACCTCTTCTACCGCATCAGCGTCGTCAACATCGCGCTCAGCCCCCTGCGGGATCGGCCGGATGACATCACCCTGATGGTCGAGCATTTCGTCGGCATCGCCGCCCAGAAGCTCGGCCGCGCGCTGAAGGGAGTCGCCCCGCGCGCCATGACGGCTCTCAAGAATTTCAAGTGGCCCGGAAACGTGCGCCAGCTCGCGAACATCATCGAAGGTGCCGCCGTCTTCGCCAAGGGTGACCAGATCGAGCTCGAGAACCTTCCCGAGGAAGTCAGGCTCGGCTTCGAGCCTGAATCGACCACGTCCGGTCTCGATTGGATAGCGACAGAAATAGAAAAGGGCCGCACCCTCGACGAGATCGTCGCCGACATCGAGAAGGAAATGATCTCCCGTATCCTGCGCGCCACCGAGGGGAATCAGTCGCAAGCCGCCCAGCGCCTCGGCATCAAACGCGGCACGCTCCAATACAAAATGAAAAACTACGGCCTCGCATAATTTACCTCACCGTAGGCGCGCACTGCCGTGCGCGCGTTTCGGCCTAAGCCCCATGACTGCACGGCCGTGCTTGTATACGACCAAATATACGCATATGCCGAACGCCCGCATACGTGCGAATACAGTATTTGCGCGGACGCAGTCGCGTCATCACGCAAGCAGAGACGCGATTACGGCTTGTAATATATAAGCCACAATTTATAATTGGGGACTTCAGGGGGTGCGATCACCGTGATCTCGACGTCGCCGCCGTTCGAGGTGTTGCCGTCGTATTCGACGACATCCGCGGCGAATCCCGGTATCGTCAGCGCAGCAGCATTGACCGGCGATTCCGCGTAGGAGAGGTGCTTCAGGCCGTTCACCTCGGAGACCCAGCCGCGGAGAGAGAGTTCCCTGAAGCGGTGTGCCTCGGCGGAGAAGCCCGGCAGCGAGGCCGAGAGGCCGATCTCGTCGCAGTACATCGCCAGCGCGAACTCGTTGAAGAATCCCTCGACCCCAGTCGTCGCGGGGACGGCGTTGTTCAGCAGCGACGTGGCGAGGTCGGTGAACCCGGTCTGTCCGTTGTCGTATTCCAGCGACCTGATGGCGGCATACCCGCCGCAGCGTTCGTAGAGATACTGGATGAACAGGTAGGAGAGGCCGTAACTCTCGAGACCGCCCTCTTCCGGCCAGTGATTCAGAGAAGCCGTGTTCGGGCCGTTCAGATACAGGGCGACCTGACTGACCGGCGTCGACATCTTCTGGATGAATCCGTATCCGGCGACCTGCTGGGCCCAGACAGAGAGGCCCTCGTTGAGCCAGTCGACGCCCCGTGCCCCCTTCTGGTTGTGATACATCATGTGCTGGAATTCATGCGCCAGGACGCCCTTGAAATCGTCGGGGTTGGTTTTCATCCACTGGTCCCACAGGTAGATGACTTCCGTGCCTGCCGAATGGGCCAGGGCGGGATTCTTGTCGCGGGGATGGAAATAGCCCAGCGTGACGGCCCCGCCGGTCACGCCCTGATTGATCTGCGGGGTGAGGAAGAGAATGACACGCGGCTGGCCGTCGATATTTCCTTCCGGATATTCCTGATGGGCGTTCACGCCATCCCAGCAGGCAGTGGCAAGCGTGGGCCGGATGGCGTCGAACCAGGCGGCGATCTTTTCCGCATCCGAAGCGATCAGGGCCGATCCGGAGGCGTCGAGGTAGACGAGACAGTGGGTTCCCGTCGCGGCGAGCGTGCCCGTTGCAAGAACGTCGTTAGCGGAATTCTCAGGTGCGGAACTTTTGAAATCGACCATCCAGAAATTCACCGTCGCGGGCGCGTCGTCGAAAACGCTGGGCCTGACAGACCGGCTCGAAGGCCGGACAGATGTCTTCCGGTACCAGGACCTGAGCATCGGCCCGACATCTCTGAACCGGCCCGCAGCAACCGGCCCCGCCGCACTTCCCGCCAGG
>MWAR01000577.1 GCA_002068715.1 bacterium ADurb.Bin374 | reverse complement strand
CCTGGCCGGGGGCGGGGGTGGTGCGCGGCGCCCAGCGGATGGTGCAGCGGTCAGTGGGGCCGAGAATGCCGGAAAACCAGGTTCCCTCGCCGACGTTCCGCTGGTCGATTCCCTCGGCGCGGTCGATCTCTCCGAACTGGTCGGCCTGGTCGAGGAACACCTCGATCCGGTTCGTCGGGACGCGGGGAAGGCGGAATGTGACTTCATTCCGCTCGGGATCGTCGACCTGGGGGCACAGGAAACGGAAGCTGACCTCGTGCCTTTCCGGGCCTTTCACGGCAAGCATGAAATCGCTGTTCTGCGGCTCTCGCCGGCTTGTCTGTCGCGCAGCCTGGGCTCTGACACCACGCGACGCGTCGTTGTATCGCTTCTGCAGAAGCTCGACCTGGCCGCGAGGCGCAGCATCGTCCTGGATGCCGCCGAAGGAGGTCGGCACGATGCCGACCGGCCGACCGTCGAGCCTGACCCATTCGAATCCGAGATCGCCGCCGGCGAGCGACAGCAGGGCCCATCGGGCATTGGGCATTTCGAACCAGATGCGGCCTTCGACCGCGGCGATATGGTTGCGCACCGTGACGCGATACTCGGCGCCGCCGAAGATGAAATCGAGATCGAGCAGGGGAAGGGGACTCGCGGGATGGCGGGCAAGGAAGGCATCCTTGGCATCTTTCAGCTTGTCGTAGACTTCCCGGGGAAGGAGCATGAATCGCGGATTCTGCTCCATGAGCTGCTGAAAGTCGGTGAACGGAATATACCGGACACGTTCGGAAATCATGCCGGCTGGTGCGGAAGCGGTGTTCGGGAACGCCGGAGCCTGGGGCTCTGCCGACAGGCCTGCGGGCCATGCGACAAGAAGCGCCAGAGCGGTTACGAGGAGAAACATCGGTACAACTCGGAATAACCTGAGGGACATACGGCGATCCTCCCATTTCGGGCATGTAATTTCTCCCGTCATGCTAAATGCCTTCGGCCGTCGATGTCAACGGAACGGCTCGACCCCCGGGGATTCAGGCGAGAAGGTTGCTCGCGGGTTGGCTCTTTGTTATGCTTTGAAGGAGCGACGTGTTCGAAAAACCTGGTGAGGAAGAGAGAGGAAACACATGTTCAATGCCGTTGAGCTCATGATCGATGATTTCATCAAGCGCCTCCGGGACGGCTACCGCAGGAGTTTCGGCGGGCAGAATCCCGAGTATGCAGACATCATCGCGTGGGCTGGGCTGATGGCGATGGAGAACATCGCGAACAGCGATGCGCTCTACCACAACGTCGAACACTCGATCCTCGTGACGCTGGTCGGCCAGGAGATGCTGCGCGGTCGGCAGCTGCGCCAGAGCGGCGTTACCCCCTACGACTGGATGCACTGCATCATCTCGCTGACCTGCCACGACATCGGCTACGTCAGGGGCGTCTGCCGTGCCGACCGTCCCGGGGAATACGCGACGGGGAACGGAAGCGAGATGGTGAAAGTGGGCTTCGGAAATACCGACGCGGTGCTGACGCCGTATCACGTCGATCGCGGCAAGCTGTTCATCTGGGAGCGGTTCGGAGCCCACCAGATCCTCAAGGCCGATCTCATCGTCGCGAACATCGAACTGACGCGGTTCCCCGTGCCTCAATCCCAGGCGCGAAACGAGGGAATGAGTTATCCGAACATCGTGCGCGCCGCCGATCTCATCGGCCAGCTCAGCGATCCACGGTATCTCAAGAAAATCAGCGCTCTCTACTACGAATTCACCGAAACGGGGGCCGCGAAGGAGTTCGGCTATGCCGACCCGGGCGATCTGAAGCGCCACTTCCCCCGCTTCTACTGGAAAACCGTCTATCCCTATGTGAAAGAGGTCATTCCTTACCTCCGGTTGACCCAGCAGGGAAAACAGATCCTCGCGAATCTTCACGCGAACATTTTCGAGGTCGAGCACGACGACTGGTACGACAATCTCCAGGTCGATCCAGGGATGGCCTGCAACCTGAAGGGGGGCCTCATCTGAACGGGAATGGCCCGAAACATCCGCCTGGCCCGGCATCCGGTTCGCAGTTCCGGAGCCGGGAGAGAGCCGTGCCGGCCCGCCCGGGCATGCAGGGGAGCCGGCCCGTTTCCCAAAAAGACGGAACCAGCCCGCATGGCCACCGGCAACGCGTTCGCGATCGGTATGATCGGGCCGGCCTCCAGGGCTTCGCCGAACACGAGATTCTGGAATTTCTGTTGTTCTATTGCATACCATATATAGACACGAAACCGCAGGCGAAACGCCTGCTCGCCAGATTCAAGGATTTGCCCGGTGTCTTCGCTGCCCCGCGGGACCGGTTGATGGAAGAAGGCGGAATCCCCGACTCCGCGGCTCGCATGCTTCATCTGGTACGAGATATTTCCCACCACGTGCTCAAGCTCAAGTCGTTCGGGAACAACGCGATGATCACCGACGCGAGCACGGCGATCGCCTATCTCAGCGGCATCATGGCGAATCTGCCGGTCGAGCAGTTCCGTGTCGTGTTCCTCGACAACGCGAACACGGTGATCGCCGAAGAGGCCCTCTCGACGGGCGTCGAGGACCAGACGGCCGTCTACCCGCGGCTTGTGATGAGAAGAGCGCTGGCGCTGCATGCGACGGGCATTCTCGTCGCGCACAACCACCCGAGCGGCCACCTGAAGCCTTCGACCGCCGATCATGCGATCACGCGCGCGCTCGCGGCCGCGGCCGGCACGCTCGACATCCGCTTTCTCGACCATCTGATCCTGGGTCGCGAGCACGAAGGCTATTTCAGCTTCAGAGAGCAGGGATACCTGTCATGATCGATAAGACGGCCTCCGAAGGCCCGTTCCACTCCGGATTGGGACGTTCTCTCTTTCACTCGCTTGGCGACGGAATCGTCATCGCCGACCGCGACGGAAACGTCGTGTTCCTCAACCGGCAGGCCGAGGAGATCCTGTCCGTCGCCCTGGACGAAATCCGGGGGAAGCCGATGGATGCCTGCCACCGATGTCCCTGGAAAATCAGGAAGATCGTCGGCGAGTCCGGGGCTGAGAAACCCTATCGTGCCGAGGTTCCCGTGGGTGACCGGTGGCTTTCGATCACGGCCACCTCGCTCAGGAGTGACAGTGGCGAGTGTGTCGGATACGTGATGACGGCCCGCGACACGACGGACCGACACATGCTCGAGACGGCCCTGAAAAAGAGCGTGTTCGAACTCCGCGAACGCCAGGAAAAAATAGACCTCCAGATAGAACTCGCGAGAACCATCCAGAAGGCCCTGATGCCTCCCGATGCCTCGACGTTCCCCGGGGCCCGAGTCCGGCTCTGGAACGTCCAGTCGCAGATCGTCGGAGGTGATTTGATGTTCGTGCGCGAGGAGGCGGACGGCGGCTGGCTGATGCTGGGCGATATCATGGGAAAAGGGCTGTTCGCTTCCCAGTTCGTTCCGTTGCTTCACGGCTTTGTCCGGGATGAACTGCCGTCGGCCACGACGCCGGCCGGCCTCCTCGAAAAGCTCAACGAGCGGCTGGTCGGTTTCATCGCCGACCGGTTTCCCCTGTTCGTCACGATGATCTGTATGCGATGGAAGCGGGATGCACGCTCCGTCCAGATCGCCTGCGCGGGAAACGAGAGCCCTTATCTAGTCGGCGCTGACGGCTCCGTATCCAAGATCGAGCTTCAAAACCCTCCGCTGGGTCTGGGAGGAGCCGATGGATACCAGGCCAGAGAGTTGTCCCTGCCGCCCGGATGCCGTATCCTGTGCTGCAGTGACGGTGTGACCGAGGTGCACAAGAACGATCCGTCTCCCGACCGGGACTGGCTGGGGAGAAAGATCGGCGAATGGATTTCAGCCGGCAGGGACCCCTTCGGGGAGCTTGTCGGGCATCTCAAACAGGCGGCCGAATCGAACGTGCCGCACGATGACCAAAGCCTGATGATTCTGGAGGTGTGACGTGAAATACCTGTTGCGATATATCATGGTCTTCGTTCTGCTGACGCTCCCCGCGTTTGCGGATACGCCCGGCTGGTATCCGCTCGATGGTGCTGAGGCGGCGAGAATACTGGTGCCGGGGGAACGTCCTCTCTCGATGGGCCAGGCGAACGTCTTTTTCAACTGCA
>MWAR01000576.1 GCA_002068715.1 bacterium ADurb.Bin374 | reverse complement strand
GACATCCTTCGTGCGGAAATACGCGCCGCGGGCATCATTCGCGATCCTGCGAAGCATCGCGTCGTCGAGCTTCGTCACGACGCGCTCTCCCTTGAAGGTCTTGTAGATGAGGCGCCCCCACATGTCGCGGCCCTCGGGCAGGTAACTGCCTTCGAGGCTCCCGATGCCTACCGTGTAGATCGGCACGCCCCGTTTGTCGGCATCGGCAACGGCCTTTGCCACCCGTGCCTGATCGCGGTCTTCGCCGTCCGAAACCAGGACGATCACACGTGTCCTCGAAGCGACATAGTCGAACCGGTCGAGCGACGTCTCGATCGCGGCAGCCAGGTTGGTGCCCTGAACCGTCAGCATCGCCGGGTCGACGCGTTCGAGGAACGTCAGGAACGCTCCCTTGTCGGGGGTCAGCGGGCACTGGACCATCGTATCGCCGGCGAACGCAACCAGGCCGACGCGATCGTTCCGCAGCGCGCCGAGCAGGCGCTCGATGAGCGCTCTTGCGACATCGAGCCGCGAGTTTCCGTCGATATCCGGCGCCTTCATGGACGTCGAAACGTCCAGCGCGACGATGACGTCCATCCCGCGGCCCGTCACCTGTTCCTCCACGTTACCGCCCGTCGGCCTTGCGAGGCCGACGCCGATGAGGGCGAACGCCAGCAGCAGCATCAGCCATTTGTTCACGGGACGGCGCGTCGGCTGGTGCGCAGCCATTCTCGAGATCATCAGTCCCGTGGCGAATCGCTCGCGGCGCGTCTGAAGATCGGTGATTACGCGACGGGCGAGCAGGGCGGCCCAGATCAGGCCGGCAAGCGTCAGAAGCAGGTTCGTCGGTTCCCTGAACATTCAGAATACCCTCGCGAAGATTCTGCCGCGCAGGAACAGCTCGATGGCGAGCAGCGCGAACGCCGGCAGCAGGAACCACTCGGCTCGTTCGGCATACTGGACGGTGCGGCCGACATCGATTTTGCCCTTCTCGAGTTTCGATATCGTCTCATATATAGATTCGAGCGTCGTATTGTCGGTCGCACGGAAGTATCTTCCCTGCGTCACGTAGGCGATATCCTTGAGCAGCTGCTCGTCTATCTTCGGAATCATCAGCGAGCCGTCGGGATTACGCGCATACTGGCGCCCCATCGGCGTATCGACTGGAACCGGCGCCCCCTCGACGCTGCCGACGCCGATCGTGTAGACGCGGATTCCGCGTTCCGCTGCGACTTTCGCAGCTTCCAGGGGATCGACCACGCCCGAATTGTTCTCGCCGTCGGTCAGAAGAATAACTACCTGGTCGCGTTTCTCGCCGGGCGATTTTTTGAACTTGTAGACGGCGTTGATCAGCGCGTCTCCGATCGCCGTTCCGTCCGCCCTGATCATTCGCAGGTCCGAACGGCGCAACAGTTCGGTGACGACGCCGTAATCCATCGTCAACGGGCACTGCGTCAGGGCAAGCCCGGCGAACACGACGAGGCCGAGGCGGTGGTCGCGGATCCCGTTGATGAACCGCTCGGTGATCGACTGGGCGGCCTTCAATCGGTTCGGTTTGAAATCCTCGGCCGCCATGCTGCCGGAAACGTCGAGAGCAAGCATGATGTCGATCCCCTGCCTGTTCACGGTCTCGTGCTCGATGCCCCACTGCGGTCGCATGAGCCCCAGAACGAGCAGCACAAGCAGGGCAAGGCGCACCAGGTCGGGCAGCCAGATGAGCCGCACGCGCAGGGAGGGTTCGACCCCGACCAGCCGATGCGCGAGGGGAAAACGCAGGCCTCCACGTTTGAGCGGCCCGACGACAAGCAGCTTGTACCCGATCGCGAGGCCGATGAGGGCCGCAAGCAGGATGAACTCCGGATCGAGCCATCTCATCGCCGCCAGTCCTCCCTCACGATGAGTCCATGGAACCGGCTCCACAGCTCGTCGAGCGTCAGAGCCCCGAGACTACCGCGCGCGTATTTCACCTCGTCGCAATTCGCAAGCAGGCTCAGCGTCTCCTGATGAAGCGGGACCGGAACACGATATTTCGGAAACTCCTGCATCAGTTCATCCGTCGTGGCGGCAGCGCCAGTTCCGACGGAATACCTGCCCTGAAGAAACGTCTTGAGAATGCCGGCAAGCGATTCGCAGATATCCTTGCTCCGGCCTTCGCGCCAGACTGGCGATGACTTGAGCCTTTCAAGCGCGTCGAGCGCCTCCTGCCGGTGATCGACGGCCACCTCTTCCTGCGTGGCCGCGTCGCGTGCATCGCTCCGGCGGCGCCACCATGCCGTGACCCGGAACAAGAGCCATACGAAAAACCAGAACAGAACGACGTCGATGAGAAGAGACCACCAGTCGAACGGCACCATCGCCGGCGGCTTGAGACCGTAAATGACCTCGCCGGGAGGCAGCGGTGACAAAGATACGGCTGACGATGCGACTCCGGCAAGGAGCACATCTGGACCGTATCTGCGAATGTTCATCGGAACGACCTCACCGTCACTTTTCCGCCCGACCCACCGGAACGGCTGCTGAAGCTGGCTGGAAGGCGACCTGGATCGATTCATCGATCACGCGCACATCTTCCTGCCGTGCAAGATCGGCAATGAGTTCTGCGATCTTGGAGCTCTTCTTCTGCTCGAGCAGCTCGAGCCGGGCCTGCTGCCTCGCAAGCTCGGGGGGCGTCCTGCTGCCGGGATCGACCTCGTGAATGAGATAGACAACCCATGCTCCATCCAGCTCCATCGGGCCAAGAAGTCCGGTTGGAGGATCAGACTCCCACCGGATGGATTTGAGGGCCGGAGGAAGTTCCTGGGGCGTTCCGGAGAGGCGGTCACCGATCGTCTCTGGAGCTGATGCCGGCTGTCCCGCTGCGTAGGCATGCGCCGAAGCCTCGTCGGGAAAGGCAAAGATGCTGTATGTGACGCGAAGCGGGGCCTGATACCGGTCTTTGTATTTCTCGAGATGCAGGCTCACCGCCTGTTCGTCAACCTGGACATCCTTAAGCGCATGATCTTCGAGATACCGCATGATCGCGAGGTTGTCCTCGAATCGCCTGACCTGCTCGTGGAAGAGGGGCTGGCGATCGATACCGGCGCGGGCCGCCGCACGTCGCAGGAGCCGCTCGCTCATCAGTTCCCGGACGGCGTTGTCGATGGCCTCCCTAGGTGCGCCCTTCGCGGGAAGTTTCGCGCGGAGAAGCCGCTGTTCGATCTCGGCGAGCGATATCACCGACTCGTTACCAAACCGGACGGCTGTCGTGGAGGCCGTGTTCACCTGCGTCGGATTGAGGCCTTTTTCGAGCATCAGTCGCCGCTGAACGTCATACACCCTGCCCAGGCGGTCAAGACACCGGCGGATCGGGGCCTCGACGGCGGCGGCCTTCGTCGGATCGGCGGTCTTGATGAAGACGAGTTCGGCCAGGGCCTTCTCGTAATCGCCAAGCCTGTCCATGCAGATGTCGGCGACGGAACGCCGCAGGGCGAGTGCCCGCGCCGAAGCCGGCTCGGCGGCCAGCGCCGTCTCCATGACGTTCACGGCTTCGCGGACTAGGCCATGGGCCAGCAGTTCAGCCGCATACGTCCTTCCCGATTCGAACCGGCTGCGAATCGTTCCCGATCGTCCCTCGACATGCCAGTACAGATACAATCCGAGAGCCAGCCCTCCGACAAGCAGAAGCAGAATCGCGTTTATTCTCGATCGCAGGCCAATTGCCCCGTTCATGTCCTTCCTCCGGAATATTCTATAATATCCACTATTCAACCGCCCGAAGCGGCCCGTTTCTCACGTTCAGCAAACAGTCTGCAGATCGGTCTGATGACCGACTCACCCGCGGTCAGGCGGATGACGTCGATCCCGAGCCGTTTTGCGCGCGCGAGCAGTTCGGCCCTGTTCCGATGCGCCTCATCCATGAACTTCGCCACCGATGCAGGGTCGGAGGTGTCCCAGATCGTCTCCTCACCGGTTTCGGGGTCTTCCAGTTCGATCAGGCCGACGTCGGGCATCGCCCTCTCTCGCTGGTCCTCGACGAGGACCAGAATCAGGTCGTGCCTTGCAGCGGTGATCCTCAGCTCCCGTTCCATCGCGGGGAGGCTGATTCCATCCGTGACAAGAAACACGATTGAGCGCCGGCGCAGGGAATGGTTCAGAAATGCCAGCGCCGGCCGTGCATCCGACGCCTTGTTCTCGGGCAGGGTGTACATCAGGTCGCGGATCAGCCTCAGGACGTGCGTTCGCCCCTTGGCCGGCGGCACGAACTTCTCGACACGATCGGTGAAGAGGCAGATGCCGACGCGATCGTTGTTGCGGTCGGCCGCCATCGCCATCGCTGCCGCGAACTCGACGGCGGTTTCACGTTTCTCCCGCGAGCCGGTGCCGAACGACATCGAGGCAGAGAGATCGAGCGCGACAGCCATCTGCAACTCACGTTCCTCGATGTGCTCCCGCACGTGCAGATCACCCGTCCGGGCCGTGACCCGCCAGTCGATCGACCGGTATTCGTCACCACGGGAGTATTCGCGAATGCCCGCGAACTCGATGCCCCGACCTTTGAATATCGACCGATATCCTCCTGCATAGACCGAGTCGACGAGATGACGCGTCCGTATCTCGATATGGCGGATTTCGGCCAGAAGCTCACGGGGAAGCATTCACGCCCTCTCTTTCAGGGAACCGGTACGCCGTCCGACAGCCGCCGGACGATCTCCTCGGAGTCCACTTCGTCGGCTTCCGCCTCGTAGGTCGGAATGATGCGGTGCCGCAGGATGTCGGGCAGAATGGCCTTCACGTCGTCGGGTTTCACATACGGTCTGCCGGCGATCAGCGCGATCGCCCGCGCGGCCCGCGCGAGATAGATCGAGGCACGCGGCGACGCTCCGTAGCGGATATACCCCTTCAGCTCGAGACGGTATTCCTGCGGCCTGCGGGTCGCATCGACGAGCCGAAGGATGTATTCGACGATCTTTTCGTCGACATACACTTTTTTTGCCATCTCACGAAGGTCAGCCACGCTCTTTGTATCGAGCACCGGCCGGATGACGTCGAGCGTGTGCGCCTCTTCGGCAAGGCCCATGCGCTGGACGACGAGGCGTTCCTCCTCGAAGCCCGGGTAGCCGACATTCACCTTGAACAGGAAGCGGTCGACCTGCGCTTCGGACAGCGCGTAGGTTCCCTCGGTCTCGATCGGATTCTGGGTCGCGAGCACGAGGAACGGCTCGGGCAGTTTGAACGTCTCGTGTTCGATCGTCACCTGGCGTTCTTCCATGCCTTCGAGAAGCGCGCTCTGCACCTTGGCCGGCGCGCGGTTGATCTCGTCGGCGAGGACGAACTGGGAGAAAATCGGCCCCTTGTGCGTGAAGAACGCGGTTTTCTGGGGGTCGTAAATGCGCGTTCCGATCAGGTCGGCCGGCAGAAGGTCGGGCGTGAACTGGATGCGTGAGAAGTCGACGGTGATGGTACGGGCGAGCGCCTTGATCGCAAGCGTTTTGGCGAGGCCCGGCACACCTTCGAGAAGGATGTGTCCGTTGGTGATGAGGGCGGCGATCAGCCTGTCGAGCAGATGTTTCTGCCCGACGAGAACCTTGCCTACCTCGGATCTCACCTGGGCGATGATCTTGCCGGTCTCCTCGATGCCGGACTTCAGTGCGGGGTCGATTCCAGCGTTCATCGTTGGGTCTCCTGTCTGTGGGTGAGGGAACGCACGATCGTGCGTGCGTCGTCATGCAGGGCGCTGAAGGCGCGAGAAGGCAGCATCCTCGCGTAGGTCACGCCTTCCCACTCGTCGACGACCGGTTTCATGCGCGACGAGACGGCAGGCGGGAAATGCTCTTCGGCGGTAAGTCGGAGTTCATCGGGCGTCTGCTCCGGTTTCATTCTCGGATTCGCCGAAACTAGCGCCTTGTGAAATATATCAAAGTAGACTCTATAGAATTCGAGGGTCGGCTCCTTGTATTCGATCTTGAGGCGCTCGACCTCGCGCTCGAAATCGACGGTTTCCACGGAAGGCCTGGCAGCGGCGACGATCCTGGCATCTTCAACGACCGTCGAGTCCGAAGCAACCGCGGCCGAGCCGGTGTCGCCCGAAATCGCGGCTGCCGTGCGAGTGCGCGGGGAAGCGGAACGGCGGCTCATATACCAGGAAAGAAGGATCGGCAGGCAGATGACGGCCGCCGTGATGAGGAGAAGCATTGAAAATGCCTTGAACAGGCTCATTCTTCCGGTGTTCGCGACCCGCGAGGTGTCATCATCCTCCGGGGCGGCCGGCTGCGCGCTTCCCTGCCCCGCCGCTTTCTCGTCTTCGGGGGGAAGCACCTTCACCCTGATCGCCTTCGAACTCACGCTGCGACCATCGGGCAGCTTGAATCCCATGGCTGGAATGGTGAAATCTCCGGGGCCGCGCGGCACGAGTTCCAGCGATGTCCGGACCTGGAGCTGGCCGACGCCGTTGATGAAACTCATGTTCTGCTCCGACCGTCGGCCGGCGATATCGAAATCGGGGATCGAATCGACGTTTGGCGTGACGATCTGACGGCCCCCTCCGGCGCTGATCCCTTGCGCCAGAGTGAGCGTCAGGGTCAGGGATTCGCCGAACTTGACGGTGGTCCGGTCGACCTCGGCGTCGAGTGAGACATCCTGCGCGACTGCCGGGATGGAGAAGAGCATGGCTATAAACACCGCGAGCAAGGCAACAAGCCGCACGCGTGAAACCTGGCGTCGCGTTCCAGCCTCAAGTATCGGGTGACAGGTTTTCGACATCGTGGAACTCACCTCGAGTATCGTTTTTCAAACCCCTTAGACCTGCGTATCATACTCAAAGTTCCAGGAAATTCGGATATTTTTTTGCCGAGCCGGACGAACACAATCGCCACCAAGAATCGTAGCCTGTGATACAATGCGTGTCATGACCCAGGGAACAACGCTTACACATGTTTTCGGCGCCGCCGTGACGGTCTGCCGCGTCTGCCGCAACTCCTGCGGATACTGCTCCTTCCGGGACGTCGAAAGCGACCTGATGCCTCTGGAAAAGCTCGCCGCCGAATTCATCGGCTTTGCCAAGGCAGGTGCCATACAGGTTTCGCTCGTGTCCGGGGATTCTCCCCACGTATACCCCTCGATCCAGTTCGCTCTCAAGCGGGAATCCTGCGTCGCATTCTCGGAATATCTCCGAAAAGGGTGCGCACTTGCCGTGGAAGCGGGGCTTCTTCCCGTCGTCGAAGCCGGCGCTCTCGACCCGTTTGATGTGCAGACGGTTTCGGAAATGGCGGCCTCTGTCCGTTTTTCCCTTACCGCCGCCGGCCTGCATGGGAAAGGCGAAGCCCATGCCGAGGCTCGCAACCGTGGCCCGGAACACGCGAAAGGCCTGATCGAGCAGGCGCATCGGTCGCAGCTTCCCTACCATCTCGATTTTCTGATCGGTATCGGTGAAACCGAGGCCGAGCGTCATGAGTTCCTCAGGACCGTCGGCACTTTCTGTGGAGCCGATCCCTGGCTTCAGGATGTCCGACTCGTTCCGTTTCAGCCGATTCCCGGAACCGCGATGAGCGGCAGGCCCCCCCTCGGATTCGAGCAGGTCGCCGCCGCAATGCGCGTACTTCGCGAGGCGTTTCCCGTCCATTTCCGTGCAATCACGCCTCACCTCTTCTCGCGGTTCGCCGAGCTCACCGGTCACGGGCTGAACGATCTCGGCCCCCTTCCTTTTCTCACCGGTGATCCGGTCATGTCTGGCTTTCCCGTTCCGGCGTATGAAACGCTGAAGAGCAGGCTGACCGAACACAACATTCTGCTCAGTGAGCGATTGCCCCTGACGACTCCCGCCGCTGAAAACAGGGGCTCCATGACACCAACCCTGGCGGCAGCTCGAAACAGGCTTCTGAACCGCGACCAGGCGAAAATAAAGCTGATCGACGACAAGCACTGTTTCGTCTGCGGGCACAGGAATACCCAGGGGCTCCAGATCACCCTTCAGAAGAACGACCCCGGCACCTGCTCGACGGTCTGGACATCGGGCCCGGCGCACCAGGGCTACGCGGGGATCGTCCACGGAGGCATTCTCACCACCCTGCTCGACGAGATGATGGGCCATGCGATCATTTCCACTGGCATTCTCGCCGTGACCGCGGAAATGCGCATCAAGTTCCTGCGCCCGGCCCCGATCGGCTTTCCGCTGACCGTCGTCGGGAACCGCACGGGCGGTCGCGGACGTGTTCATCTCGCGAAAGGCGTCGTGATGTTGCCAGACGGAACGGTTCTTGCCGAAGCCGAGGGACGGTTCGTCGAGTGCTGAAGCAACATTTCGAATATTTTCTCGGTTCATGGTAAGAATATCAATCGCAATCCATTCAAGGAGCGTATCGTAATGAAAGCGCACAAGGAAAAGCTCAAAGTGATTCTGTACACCTCCCATCACATGATCCGTGGAGAGGTGCATCTGTATGAAAACAGCCGCCTGTCTGACATTCTCAATGCCGATACGGCGACCAAGGATTTTCTTCCCATCACGAACGCGAAGCTGACCGATCTTCGCACCGGCAACGCCGTCGATGTGGCATTTCTCTCCGTCAATCGGCGCCAGGTCGAGATGGTTCTCGAGGACGACGAGGCAATCGCGGTATTCAAGGCCCGTGACATGATCGCCAAACGCCGGTACACCGAAGCCCTCCAGTTCGCCCAGCGCGCCGTCAAGGCAGTTCCACGCGATGCCGAAGCCCAGTATCTGCTCGGTCTCTGCCTTGCGAAAACCGGTGATCCGCGGAGCGCGAAGGCCGCGTTCGAAGCCTGTCTCAAACTCGAACCGAATCCCGAACTCTCCCAGAACGCCCGTGAAATGCTGAATTCGCTGTGAGCTGACGCCATGCACCGCCACGAGCCCCGGGATCTCCGAAACTCTTCCCCTAACCACCTGTTTTCGCTCCGTCGATATGCGCTGTTCCTGCTTATCGCAGGCTTTCTGACGGCGTCGTTTTCCGTATGTGCCGCTCCCGTCCGGCTCGTCATTCTCCACACCGGTGACATTCACGGCCACATGTCCCCACAGCCAGACCCGACGACGGCAAGCGAACCCAAGCCTCTCGTCGGGGGTTATGCGGCGCTCGCGACCGTCATCGGCCAGGAACGACTCGCCGCGTTGAAATCCGGTGGTATAGCCCTGTATATGGATGGCGGCGACTCGTTCCAGGGCACCCCCGTCGTCGACGAGACGAAGGGCCTGTGCATGATCGACGCGATGAACCATCTCAAAACATTCGCCGCGACGATCGGAAACCACGACTTCGATTACGGCGTGGCCGGACTCGCTTCCGCGGCGGCGATGGCGCGGCATCCCCTGCTGGCCTGCAACGTGTTCGAAGCTAAGACCGGGCGGCTTCTGCCTTTCCTGAAGCCCTATATCAGGTTTTCCTTCAAGGGAATCGACTTCGCGTTCATCGGGCTTCTCTCACCCGACACGGCGCGCATTTCTCTCGCGGAAAACGTCGCTGGGGTCGATTTCCGCGATCCGGTGCCGATTCTCACAGAGCTCATCCCACGGCTGCGCAGACAGGGCGTCGATTTCGTCGTTCTCCTCTCGCACGTCGGCCTCGACGATGACAGGAAACTCGCGGACGCCGTTCCGGGCATCGATCTCATCCTCGGAAGTCACAGCCACACCCCTATGACCGAGCCGTTCTTCAGCGAACAACGACTTGTCCCGATCATCCACAACGCATTCGACAACCGCGTCGTGGGAAAAACCACTCTCGACATCGAGAGGTGGCGCACGATCGTCCAGTACGAGCCGATTTCGATGTATATCGCATCTTATTCGGAAAACCCTGAGCTGAAGGCGCTCGTCGCCGGATACCAGGACAAAATCGACGCGAAGATGAGCGTCGTCGTAGGCACGTCTTCCGTCGATCTGGTGCGCGGAGTCATCGGCGGAGACTCCCCGGAAGGTTCTTTTATAGCTGACGCCATGCGTCATGCCTCGGGTGCCGACTTCGCTGTCACTAATATCGGCGGTGTGCGGTATCCGGTCTGGAAGGGGCCCGTGACCAAGAACGACCTGTTCCTGCTGCAGCCTTTTCTGAACTACGTCGACGTCGTCACCATGACCGGCGAGGAGGTTGTCGATCTGATGGCTAAGTCGCTCTCTGTGCCGTTCTCCCCGGTCAACGACGCGGACAATCTGTTCGCGAAGGAGAATTTCAAGTTGCGCGCGAGCGGCATGAAACGAGAATTTCAAGGCGATTACGGCTACCTGGTGCCCTCGAATCTGAAGGTCACGTTCGATCCCCATCGTCCTCCGATGAAACGCATCGTCGAAATCACCGACGACACCGGCGCTAAGATCGATCCGAAGCGCCTGTACAAGGTCGCGTTGAATTCATATATGAGCACAGGCGGCGATGGATACACATATCTGAAATCGATGAAACGAATCACCACGGGTGTTCTAGTCCGC
>MWAR01000575.1 GCA_002068715.1 bacterium ADurb.Bin374 | reverse complement strand
TTGCGCGCATGGACGAGACAGTCCGATGCCGTCGCCGCGGGCAGCATCGCGTGAGCCGTCGAGACGAACAGGACCTCGCCGGGAACCGTGGCGGCCGAATTGATGACCCTGCCGCGTAGCACAAACGGCTTGGCGAAAAGGATCACCAGGATCAGCCCGATCGCGCCGACGGCGAGATACGTGCTCCGATGCCACAACAGGCGCGTGCCGGCTGCGACGAAGCAGATCGCGAGGGCGACAAGCAGGGTCGCCGTGAAAAACAGGGCCGTGGTCTGCGACCAGACAGGCAGAGCGCCCCCGAGGTGGAGAGCGGCCGAAAAGGCGACGATCCAGCCGGTGACGGCTCCCGCGAGAGGCTTCCAGGAACGACGGGTGACCGTGGCGCTGTCTGGGACGCTCTCACCGTTTCCGGCTCCGGTCGTCCGGGAAGTGTCTCCGGTCACCGCTTCGAGGTCAGGGTCGAGATGCTTTCCGATGCCAGCCGGACAGCGTCGGGATCCGTTCCGCTCTTCACCGCGTTTTCATAGGCCGCGACGGCGAGGTCCTTTTTTGAAAGCTTTTCGTAGATCCGACCCATGTGAAGATGCACTTCGCTCGAGATGGGCTCGTGTGACAGCCTGAAAATCTTCAGCGCCTTTTCCTGGATATTGCAGGCGTCTTCGAATTTGCCCTGACGGAATTTCACCCAGGCGAGCGAGTCGAGATACGTCGCCCGGTTCGGTTTGTCGAGCTCGATCGCCTTGTTGATCAGTTTTCCGGCCCGCTCGAGCTCGCGATTCTGGTCCGCCAGCAGGTAGCCCAACGTGTTCGCGAGGCTGCCGTTGTCGGGCATCAGCTCGACCATGCGCCCGAAAATCCTGATGGCGTCCTCGAACCGGCGTTTTTCGAGGAACGCCGAACCCATCACCGAAAGCACGCGAAGATTGTCGGGATTCCGCTCGAGGAGAGTTTCCCACTCCAGCTGCGCTTTCTCGAAATCGCCCTTTTCGAAGTAGACGACGCCGAGATTCAGCTGGGGGCTGATGTCCGACTGATCGGTCGCGATGGCGCTTCTATAGATCCGTTCGGCCTCGACGAGGTCTTTCGTTCCCAGATAGACGTTGCCTAGATTGATCCGGGCTTTCACGTTCGAGGGATCGAGAGCCAGGACACGGTTGAACTGCTCGATCGCGCGGTCCTTTTCCCCCACGACCGAGTAGACGAGGCCGAGGTTGTTCAGGGCGTTGACGTGCTCCGGGTCGGATTTCAGCACGGCCTCGTATTCCCGTACGGCGTCGAGATACCGCGAGATCTCGTGGTAGGCGACGCCGAGATTGTAATGCGCCTCGGGGGGCAGGTTCGCGTCGAGAGCGAACGCCGCCTCGTAGGCTTTGACGGCTTCTTCCGGCTTTCCTTCGAAATACAGCGCCATGCCCAGCAGATACGAGGTGTAAGCCTGGTTCTTGTCGATCGCGAGCGTGCGTCGGAGGTAGCCGGCCGCTTCCGCATACCTTTCCTGCTGGAGATACAGCTTCCCGAGGTTGCGGAGCGCTTCGGCATACATCGGCTCGATCGCGATCGCGCGCTTGAGCATGTCTTCCGCTTTCTGGGGAAGGTTTTGCTGGAGATACAGCAGGCCGAGGAAATTGCAGGCTTCTTCCGAATACGGGTCGAGCGTTTTCGCCTTCAGAAACGCCTCTTCGGCCTTCTGTTCCTGTTCGAGAAGAAGATTGTTCAGGCCGTCCCGGATCAGTTCCTTCGCCATTTCCTTGGCCGTTTGCGCGTTAGCCGGCTTTGCCCTTTCCTGGGCTGTCTGGGAAGCGGTTTTCGGGGCTGCGATGAGCGGCCCGGACGCCGGAAGCAGCGTAAGAATCAGGGCCAGCAGGCGGCCGGTCTTCGGGCGGAATGGGAACATGCGACCTCCTCGGACGCTCACAGGTCTTCCTTGCGGGCGTCGCTTTCTCGAATGGACTCGTTGATCGCGTCTTCAAGGTCTTTGAGGATCTTTTCGACGGCGAAGGCTTCCTTCTCGATCCCCTGGGCCGATGCGATATACAGGGCGTGATTTCCGTCCTTGATGGCTCTGAGGGACCGTTTGGCGTATTTCGAAAGATTTTCTGCCGAGGCGAGACCCGACTTGAAGATGGTGTCGCGGTTCTGCATCGGCGCCTGGGACAGCACGCCCATCAGAAGATGAAACCTCGAGGACAGGCCGCGCGACGTGTCGAGGACGGATCGGGCGCGTTTGTCCGAGGGGGCGAATCTGTAGCGGGCCTGGTGGCGCGGGTGCGTGAACGGCTCCGCTTCTTCGGCCATGGAATGGGCGGTCTTGAGAAGAGTCTTGCACATCGTGAGCTGTTCGTTCATGGTTTTCGAGACGATCATCGTCTCCTTGATTTCCTGCACGGCAGGCGCAGGGTCGGCCTGGAACAGGAGCGCGGCCAGAGAGAGAAGTTTCAGCCAGCGACGGTTGACGAGCATGGGTCCGTGGCCCTCCATTCAACATATTCTACATCCATCGCGGCCTCGCGAGCAATCCGCGACGCCACGACCCCCGAAGGAAACGGGTTAAGCCCCTCTATCGGAACAAGTCGCCCGTCTCTTGACGTATCGTTTTCCGGGTGCCATCATTCGCACAGAATACGAAACCACAGAGGCACAGAGACACAGAGAAGCACGATAATTTATAAAACATAAAATATTTTCTCCGTGACTCTGTGCCTCTGTGGTTCGTTGTTATTGAATTCATCGATTGATAAGGAGATATTCGCATATGTCACGACAGGTTGTTTCCACGGACAAGGCACCGGCGGCGATCGGGCCGTATTCGCAGGCCATCAAGGCGGGTGGTTTCGTGTTCACCTCGGGCCAGATCCCCATCGACCCGGCCTCGGGAAAGATCGAGGCCTCAGACATCACCGGCCAGACCGAACAGGTCATGAAAAACCTCGAGGCCGTGCTGAAAGCCGCCGGTAGTGATTTTTCCAAAGTCGTGAAGACGACGATCTTCCTCGTCGACCTTGCCCACTTCGCCACCGTCAACGAGATCTACGCAAAACGGTTTTCCAAGGAGCCGCCCGCCCGCTCTTGCGTCCAGATTGGGAAACTCCCCAAAGACTCCCTTGTAGAGATCGAAATGGTCGCCCTCTGCTGACCTCGGCAACGGCGTTCTTCGAAACAAAAAATACAACACAAAGGCCGCCCGACGTATGTCGGGCGGCCTTTGTGCGAGATCGGAAGAAAACTACAGACCGTCTGAAGGGAGATAGGTTGTTTTGGGCGGCGTCACCTGGAGGAAGGCGCCGGTATAGATTGCATTTCCGATGAATCTGTATGAGACCAAACTCCCGTTGTTGTCATACATTGGGGTGGTGACGGTATCCAGAGAAGTGATCGCATACCAGCCGGCAGGCAGGTTTTCTATGGAAAGATTGCCGACGGCGTTTGTCGTGGGGCGGTGAATGATCGCCGGTTGGCGGATCTCGCTGTTATCCGGTTTGTACCACAAGGCCACCTTCGTGTTGGCGACAATGGCGTCTGTCGTCGGATTGCGGATCGTGCCGGCCAAACTGCCGGTAGATGCTCCATCTGGGCTGAGGGAAATCACACCGATACTTTTTCCAGAGACATTTTGCCCGGCACCGTCCTTGACGGTAGCGTTTGTTGCAGCGGTTCCACCGATGAATAAGTTGGTACTGCTGGCGACGATGACCACATCTCGGCTTACAAATCCGGTTTTTGAGAAGGTGATCGTGTACTGATTTTCCGAGATGCCGTAGAGAATGAACGAGCCGTCCTCAAGGGTACTGGTGCTGAACCCTCCCACCCCGAGAGAGACGTTTGCAAACATGATCGGCGTACTATCGGCGGCGCTGACGAGCTTTCCGATAACGGTATAAGACGACGACACCGGAGCGGCTCCTGGTTTGGCGCGCAACGAGATGTTCTGCTCGATGGTTGAATTTGCAGCCAGATTGATGACGGCATAATTTTTTTCATACACTTCGTTTTTATCATAGGCTTCAATATAATAAATGCCGCCCGAAATGTTCGTAAATGAAAAGAAATTGTTGTTTTGCGCCTCATGCTCTGCTACCAAAGCGGCATCCCGATACAATCGAACGACGATGTCGGCTTTATCACTGACGATCTGAATTCCGGTGGAGAGGTCGAGCAGGCGACCGTAAAGCGTTGTGGTTCCGGCGACGTCAAGTGTCGTCGACGCCGTGGATGTCGCGGCGGAGCCGGAAGCCCCGCTGGGGTTGGAATCA